>JAHJHC010000016.1 GCA_018824145.1 Candidatus Omnitrophota bacterium
CTGCGCGATTCATACTGTCGAAATTTAAAAATAAACTTTTTATAAATTTTGCCTTTGATATAACCAAGGAATGCGACTGCATATCTACAAAACATGAAAAGCTGATATGTAATGACATAGGATTACTTGCCTCAAATGATATTTTAAGCCTAGATAAGGCAACCGTGGACCTTATAAATAAGGACGAAGATCTAATCCTGAAAGAAAAATCGCAAGATGCCTATAAGAAAGCATTTGAATACGCTCATCAAAAAGGCCTCGGCAACCCAGAATACAATCTGATAACATTATGACAAGATTCCAGACCTTATTCGGCATAAAAGAATTCCAGGTTAAAAAAACATGCCTGGTTATGCCTCTCTTGAGAAAAGATACTTTAGTGCGCTTTGGGGTAAAAAACTTTCTAAGAGGTAGGTTATATCGGTCCGGAAACAGTCCATCCTTTACTCTTATACATACTGGTGTAGGAGCGCCATTATTAGGAGATGCTGTCTTATATCTTTACCGGACGCAGTGTAAAAACATCATACTTTTCGGTTCCTGCGGATCTACGGGAGATAAAGATAATGTAAAAATAGGGGACCTAGTTACCCCTCAGGCAAGTTACGCCTTAGAAAGTTTTTCAGGCATGCTTTTAAAAGATTATAAAACCTGGGAGACCTTTCATGCAGACAAAAACCTACTTGAAAAATTCCTAGTATCAAATAAAGACCGTGATATAAAAAAAGTGACTTGCGCAACCCTTGGTTCCTTGAAGCTAGAGGATGATTACACCGGCGTATTGAACGAAAAGGGTATACAGATAGTCGACATGGAATGCTCGTCTTTTTTTTCAGCCTCAAAATACATTAAAAGACGCGCCATGGCCCTTTTCTATGTCACAGATATAATAAATAAAAAACCTTTTTACAAGGGCTTAAATCCCAAAGAGCAATTAACACTGGATTCCTCAATAAAATCAGCTACAAACATGCTATGCGAGTTTATAAAAAAGAATCTGAACGACTAAAAAAAGTACAATCTATTGTCAAATCAAGATTCTCCCATCTTGGAATAAATAAGAAGCAGGAAATAACCAGGCTCTTATACGAGATATCAAAAAAAGAGTCTACTCCTCCATTATCTATAATCCAAGATCTGGATCTGAAAAATTTCGATAAAATAAAACAATGTCTTTTAAAAAGACGTTATCCATTCGCACACCTTAATAATAAAAATTTCAAGGTCTATCTACCTAACATAAAACTAGCTTATAGTTCGGCTCTAAAAAATCCTAAAGATATCAAGTTCTATCCAAAAAGGCTTTTTATAGAAAGATCTGCGAGCCATTCAAATCTAGCGTCTAGATTTATAAAATCCTTCCGGAATGCATCCGTATTTAACATAAAATCTCTAAAAGACTATTTGGGAAACAACCGGAATTTTGCAATAGAAGACTATAATAAGAGGTGCGATACAGTGTTTATCACAAGCCAAATCCACGATCTCTTTAAAAGATGCCCTTGCACTAAAAATGCTATCGGGTGCAACTACCACATCTTTAATTTAAGCTTTGGTTGCATGTTCGAATGCACCTACTGCTATCTTCAGGAATACACTAACGTGCCGGGCCTGATATTTCCTGCAAATATAGATAGATTTTTCAAGGCCTTTAATTCGTATAAAAGACCCGGCATGCGCATAGGAACAGGTGAATTCTCTGACTCTTTGATGTTAGACCATATAACAGAATATTCTTTGCCTATAGTAGATTTCTTTAAAAAATATCCCAAAATCACATTTGAATTCAAGACAAAAAGTCTGAATATAGACAACCTTTTAAAGATAGATCATGCCGGTAATATCGTCGTAGCATGGTCAATGAATCCGCAAAAGATAATAGATGAAAATGAATTTTTCACGCCTTCTTTAAGCAAACGTATACTGGGAGCGAAACAATGTGCTGAGGCAGGTTACAAAGTCAGCATACACTTTGACCCTGTTATATATTTCAACGGGTGGCAAAAAGGGTATAAAAAAGTAATCGAACTGCTTTTTAATGCAATAAAGCCAAAACATATTGCCTGGATAAGTATCGGAACACTAAGGTTCAATCCGAACGTAAAGAAAACAATTGAGATGCGTTTTCCGGGAAATAAAATACTGGATCAAGAACTGGTAATAGGTTTTGACAATAAATTAAGATATCCTTACCCTATAAGACACCAGGTCTATGATTTCATGCTAAAAACATTATCCAAGCACTCTGGAAAAATGCCTATATATCTCTGTATGGAAGAAACATCAATGTGGCGTGGTTTTAAAGATTATCTGAAACTGCCGTAGCTACTTCTCCAACTTTCTCAATATTAACTTTTTCTTTACAGTATCGATTTGGAAATTAAATTTATTTAAAAAAGACATGCCCAATAAACCATCTCGCATATCCATATCTGTCTCATCTTTGAGAACCACTGCCTCGATTTCTTTAGCCTCCACCCCTTCTACGGATACACTGTCTAAGACAATATGCTTGGCATCTACTTTAGTACCGTCAGCCAGCTGAACCTCAATAAATTCCTTTTCGCTTTCGTATATATCTATCCCTAATTCTTCAGCTATCCGGCTTGATAATAGTAGGATAGAGGCCCCTGTATCTAAAAGAAGTGCTGCCTTTACCCTCCTATTCAACCAGGCATCGACTACTATATGTCCGGCATCCTGAAAGAATTCGACCTCCTTTGGCTCGAATTCTTTTTTTCGTCTGGCCTCTTCTCTGGCCTTTTCTATCTTTACCCACCTCTCTTTTTCCAATTCCTTCTCTCCCTCCCACTCTTTATATATCTTCTTGACTTCGTCAGGACTCGATCTATATATATCTTTTATCTCTTGCCTCCTGAATGTAACCATACCAAAACCCAAGTCTAAGACAACCCTCTCGTCATCCTCCTTATCTATCAGGCCTTCTAAACTTCGACCGTTTTTAAGATATACAGTATCTGCTTCAAGTTCTACTATAACTATATTAAAAAGAAAGAAAATAAATAGTAATATCTTAGCTGCCTTTGCCATAATTTTTATTCATCCTCTTCAATGCCTCTAATTTCTCATGCCTACCTATCTTTGACTTATTCACCGCATCCTTCAATATCTGGATAGATAAATCATATTGCTTCTTATTGACAGGATACGGATGGCCGTCCTTACCTCCATGGGCAAATGAGAATCTCACAGGGTCTCTATATGAAACACTTTTCCCATAGATAAGTTCTGATATCAAAGATAAAGCCCGTATGGTCTTCGGCCCCACGCCTTCGATGCCTAATAATTTTTCAAAACTATCAGGCATCCTCTCATAAGTCTTTAATAAAATCTTTTCAAGATTCCGGGGCCTTATATCAGTCATAGATACTGAATGTCTACTGGATAATGAAAGCCTTTTGAGCTTTACAAATTCATTGGTTACTTTCTCTGGACTCTCGGTAGCTAAAACTGTACTCATCTTACGACATTCACCACTTTCTTTAGCCGTCATATTAAAAACCTGGGAAGTGTGGTCACAACAGATTGCCTTGTGCGGTTCACACACAAATTCACTAACTTCCTTTCCCAGCCAGTGATACCGCCTTGCCCAGCGTGTAGAAGTATTCATACCCTGTTGAATAACTGCCCAATCCCCGGATTTACTAAAAATAAAACTATGCTGATACAACTGATACCCATCCTGCAATGCACAAGAATCTACCTTTGCAGACATTTTACTCGCATAAATAAGACCCTCTGTATTAGCATTTACAAGTCGTCTTAACCCTACTTCTTCTATTTCGTGAGGGGTCTTCCTTGAAACCGACCCCTTCCCTCCGCACACAAAAATACCTATGTCTTTTGATATATCTTTCAAACCCTCTTTCAATGCTCCGCAGAGGGTTGTAGTAAGGCCTGATGAGTGCCAATCAAAGCCAAGCACGCATCCAAACGCCTGAAACCAAAAAGGATCAGAAACTCTATTCAAAAACTCCCTGGGGCTATGTTCAGCAACAATTACAAGAGTAATCTGACGGGCCAACCTAACCATACGTTTAAAAAGCCAGGCAGGCGCCTTTCCATAATGTAAAGGGAGATTCGCGACACCTGTTCTCATAGTAAATAGAATATCACGAAGGCCTAAAATACAAAAGTCCTTTTTTGTACCGTTTGCTACTTGATTTTTTCGCTCCCTTTGAGCAAACGGTACAAAGAATCTTGCCATTCGCTTTATGCCATGATAAGATACTATATCTAACCGTACAAAGGAGTGTATATAATGGGAAGCTTGAAATTAGAGCATGTAAGGCAGGACGTACAAAAAATCATTGAACCATATCTTAAGAAACTACTGGACATTCACAAAGAGAATATTATTTCAATACTACTTTATGGCAGTGCTACAGGAAAATTTTATGTACCGTCAAAATCCGATATAAACCTTATGGTTGTATTTAAGGACCTTGAATTCAAAGAGCTTTCTTCTTCACTAAAACTTGTGAACCAGGGCATCCCTAAGAAAATACCTGCCCCCCTCTTCCTCTCCCTGACTCATATAGAGACATCCAAAGATGTGTTTCCCATAGAGTTCCTTGAGATTAAAGAAAATAATATCCTCCTTTACGGCAGGGATTTATTCAGCGATATGGAGATAGCCGAGACTCACATCAGATTATTCTGCGAGCATGAGATAAAAGGAAAACTGATCCGCTTACGTCAAGCATACCTTGAGGTCGGGCTTAGAAAAAAGGGCGTCGAGGCATTGATGAAAGAAAGCATGTACTCTCTTATGCCAATCTTCAGGGCCCTTTTACGCATTAAAGGCCAAACACCTCACGTAGATAAAGAAAATATCCTTAAAGACATAGCTGAGGCTTACGTTTTGGACAGAGATGTTTTTATAGCTATCTTGAGAGACAAAATGGACGATGAAAAGATTCAAGGTCAAGATGTAGAGATATTCTTTGAA
>JAHJHC010000120.1 GCA_018824145.1 Candidatus Omnitrophota bacterium
TATAGAAACAGGTTTTTCTTCGGTTATGATTGACGGCTCTTCGCATAGTTTTGAAGATAATGTCGTATTGACTAAAAAGGTTGTTGAATATGCCCACAAGCATGACGTGACTGTGGAAGGTGAATTAGGGGTTTTGGCAGGAATAGAAGATGAGGTAAGCCATGAGACGACACATTATACAAAACCAGAAGAGGTTGAAGACTTTGTGTCAAAGACCGGGGTTGATAGTCTGGCTATATCCATCGGCACCTCACACGGCGCTTATAAATTTAAAGTAGCCCAGGGAGAAGAACTTCCTGAACTGCGTTTTGATATACTTAAGGAGGTTGAGAAAAAGTTACCTGGTTTTCCGATAGTTTTACACGGGGCCAGCTCTGTGCCGCAGGAATATATAGATGCTGTGAATAAATATGGGGGAAAGCTTGAGAATACAGCAGGTGTTCCTGAAGAGCAGTTAAGAAAGGCTGCTCATTCATCTGTGTGCAAGATTAATATTGACACTGACGGCCGTCTTGTCGTAACAGCAAAGATAAGAGAGGTCTTTGCAAAATCTCCGAAGGAATTCGATCCCCGGAAATATCTCGGACCTGCTAGAGAAGAATTAATAAAGATGTATAAGCACAAAAACGAACACGTGCTCGGCAGTGCTGGGGGAGCATGAATACCATGATAGATAATATAGCCTTAGTAGCCTCTATTGTTTTACCTCTATGGAATATCCCTCTTATAGTAAGGATAATAAAAAGGCGTTCTTCAAATGATATCAGTGTTCATTGGGCTATTGGTATATGGGTTTGTTTGTTGGCAATGTTTCCGTCAGGTATAAAATCTGATTTTATCGTCTGGAAGGCTTTTACGATATGCAATCTTTTATTATTTAGCGGTGTGGTAGTCTGTACGCTGTTCTTTCATAATAAAAAATGACCTATGAGCGTCAAAGATTTTATAAAGAAGAATTTCAAACATTTTAATGCTGCCAGTATCGTAGATGCAGGAGAGGCGTGGATTCGACATCTGGATAGCGGCAATAAAATGTTACTTACCATGGCTGGGGCATTGAGTACGGGAGAGATTGGTATTTCACTCGCAGAGATGATAAGAAGAGAGAAACTACATGGGATCTCTTGTACAGGTGCTAACCTTGAAGAAGATATATTTAATTTAATTGCCCATAGTCATTACAAAAGAGTGCCTAATTATAGAGATCTCTCTCCTGAAGAAGAACTCGAATTAAAGAATAAAAAGCTTAACCGGGTTACGGATACTTGTATTCCTGAAGAAGAGGCTATAAGGAAATTAGAACAGAAACTGTATCCTTTTTGGGATAAGGCTGATAAAGAAGAGAAGAGATTCTTCCCATATGAGTACATTTATCAGTTGATACGTAGTGGCCAGTTAAAAGAGTTTTACGAGATTGATCCCAGAAACAGTTGGGTTATAGCTGCGTGTGAGAAAAATATACCTATTTTTACTCCGGGATGGGAAGATTCTACTTTGGCTAATGAAGCAGTCGCTGAATTTAAATCAGGTCGTTTCAAAAGCCTTGGTTTCATAAAGAGCGGACTGGAACAAATGGATTATCTTATTGACTGGTATTTGGAAAATACAAAGGATAATTCAATGGGATTCTTCCAGATCGGTGGAGGCATTGCAGGGGATTTTCCGATATGCGTGGTTCCTCTGATAAGGCAGGATTTAAAACAGGAATGCAAACTCTGGGGATATTTTTGTCAGATTAGCGACTCTACCACTTCTTACGGTTCTTATAGCGGTGCAATACCTAATGAAAAAATCACATGGGAGAAACTTGGTATTGATACCCCGAGATTTATGATAGAGTCAGATGCCAGTATAGTGGCCCCGCTTATATTCCAGTATGTATTAGGAAAGGATTGAGCATGAAACTCTCATTCGGTGGAGTCGATAATGATTTGACGTCTTTTAAAAAGGCAAAGGCAGTTATTTTACCTGTCCCTTACGGAAAGACAGTGACTTATAGGAAGGGGACAGAAAAAGGGTCGTCTGCAATATTAAAGGCCTCGGATAATCTGGAACTTTTTGATGGAGAGATAAATAAAGAAATTTATAAAATAGGCATTAACACCTTAAGCCCACTTAAAGTAAATGGCCTTAAGCCCGAAAAGATGATTAAAGTTGTAGAGGATAAGGTTTTCGATATTTTTAAGAAAAAGAAATTTCCTGTTATACTAGGTGGGGAGCATTCAGTTACAATTGGCGCAGTCCGGGCTATGAAAAAGCACTATAAAGATTTATCTATTTTATATTTCGACGCCCATTATGATTTGAGAGATAAGCATAAAGGTTCCAGATACAACCATGCCTGTGTTGCAAGGCGCCTTATAGAGATCTCGCCTGTAATAGAGGCAGGAGTGAGGAGTTTGAGTAAAGAAGAGTTCGATTTTTTGCCGGATAAGAATGTTAAGGTTATAAAAATGTTGGACATGATGAAAAGACCTGATTGGGAGAAGGATGTTAAAAAATATCTTTCAAAGAATGTTTATATAAGCGTAGACCTTGACGTGTTAGACCCCTCGATAATGCCTTCTGTAGGAACGCCTGAACCCGGGGGCATGGGGTGGTATGGTTTATTGAGGGGCCTTCGTAAGATTATAGCCGACAAGAAAATAGTAGGTTTTGATGTGGTTGAGCTTAGCCCCATAAAAGACATGATAAGCCCGGATTTTACGGCAGCTAAACTCGTGTATAAAATGTTAGGATACGTCTTCTGCTAGTCATTTTTCCTATAATAAAGGATGCATAATGGATATTGTCTTGGCTTCTGCTTCGAAGAGGCGCTCAAAGATACTTTCATCCTGCGGGATAAGGCATAAGGTTTTAGTTAGCAGGGTCAGAGAGACCATGGAGGGCAGGTCCCCCAGTAGCATTGCAGTAGCTAATGCTGAGCGCAAGGCAGATAAGGTAGCAAAAAAGATAAAGGCAGGTTTCATCATAGGTGCTGACACAGTGGTATTATTGGGGAAAAGTATAATAGGTAAACCGAATGATGAGGCCCATGCAAAAATGATGTTACGGCAGTTCTCAGGCAGAAATATTTCAGTATATACAGGGCTTTGTATCATAGATGCAAAAACCAAAATAAAAGTTTTGGATTATGAAAAATCAATGGTTAGAGTAAAGAAGATCAGGCCTAAAGAGTTGTCAAGATATTTCAGATTGCTTGGCCCTTATGATAAGGCTGGCGGATTTTCCATAGAAGGAGTGGGCTCGTTTATTTTTGATGATATAAAGGGCTCTTATTTTAATGTATTGGGACTTCCTACTGCAAGATTAAAGTATATGTTCGAAAGTCTGGGCCAAGACGTTTTGAAAATCATAGAGAGTTGAATAGATGGTAAAATTAATTAGTCTACTTATATTTGTATTATTTGCTTCGGGTTTATGCTCCATGGTGGAGGCAGCTATATTGAGTCTTCCTTTGCTTAAGGCTAGGATCTTATTTGAGCAAAAACGTAAGGGAGCGAAGGATTTACTTATTATAAAAGAAAACCTTCATAATGCGATTGCAACTATTGTAGTACTGAATAACTCAGTGAATATAATCGGCTCAATATTCATAGGTCAACAGGTTATGAATACGTTTGGCAATGAATGGTTGGGTATATCTTCGGCATTTCTTACTTTTCTAATCATTGTCTTAGCAGAAGTGATACCTAAGACTATAGGCGAACATTATAAGGTCTCAATTTCTTTGGCGAGTGCAAAAACCCTCCGTATAGTGATATGGGTTTTTAGTCCTTTAACGCAGGTGCTTATATATGCAGCCAACTTCTTCAGGAAAAGAGTAACCGTGCCTAAAGTTACTGAAGAAGAGATAAAGGCAATGTTGAAACTTGGTAGAGACGCTGGTACTGTTGAAGTAGATGAAGAGAGTCTTTGTAATAAGGTTTTTAAACTTAATGATGTAAGGGCATCCCATATCATGAAACCTATAGATCAGATTTATGCATTGTCGTCTGACCAGCGATTGGTAGAAGCCAAGGACTCAATACTTGATTCGCAATATAGCAGAATCGCAGTTTATGATAAGGATATATCAAATATAATAGGAATATGCCAGCAGAGGGTATTATTAAGAGAGATAGCCAAGGATAATTATGAGGCAAAGATCAAGGATTTTATCTCAAGGCCCATATTTGTAAATGAAAATGAAAAAGCAGATGACCTCCTAAATAAATTCCAGGCATATCATCAGCACCTTTTTATAGTACAGGATAAATCAGGTAAAAATATAGGCATTGTCTCTATGGAGGATGTTTTAGAAGAGCTCTTTGGAGAGATATATGATGAAAAGGATAAAGTAGTTTAAATAGCCAGGGTTTTCTTTTTTATATTATCCGCAGTTTCTTTCCCGACTAGTTTTTCTGCTATTTTTAACGAAAACGAAATAGCTGTTGCAGGCCCGCGGCTTGTAATGATATTTTCATCCACTACAACATCATCTTCTTTATAGCTTGTATCACTTCCGAGATTTTCCTGCATTCCGGGATAACAGGTTGCTGATTTATCTTTTAATATACCAGTAGGTGCCAGGACCACTGCAGGAGCAGCGCATATTGCAGCAATGAGTTTTCCTTCCGCATGCATCTTTTGTATAAGAGTTTTTACTTTTTTTGAGTCGGCCAGATTTTTAGCCCCTGGCATGCCTCCGGGGAAAATTATGGCATCGTAATCTGGTGCTATATCACCCAGATTTTTATCAACAATAATACTTATTCCGTGAGCACCTTGGATGGCTCGACTTTGCTCGCCATCAATCCTGAGCGAAGTCGAAGGGCTGACTTCTATGTCGCTCAGGCCTACTACAGTTATATCTATACCAGCCCTTCTTAGTATATCTATACAAGTTACAGCTTCTATTTCCTCAAACCCTTCTGCTAACACTATAATAGCTTTCTTAGACATACTAACCACCTTACTCATTATTTTATAAAATATAGATGAATTTTGCAAGGGGACAGTTTTAATCTTAAAAAAAGGGACACTTTGATAGCTAAAATCGCAAACGGTACAAAAACCACTCAATTATTTGTAGATTATTTATATGTCCGAGAGTATAATATATCTGCCTTTTTAGTACATCTATAATCAAAAGAATTACAATGTCATATAAAAAATATCATTATATATATGGACCTGTATCTTCCTGGAGGCTTGGGAGTTCTTTGGGCGTAGATCCTCTGTCTTGTAAGGAAAAGATCTGTACGTTTGATTGTCTATACTGTCAGCTTGGAAAGACTGAGGTGTTTCAAGATAAAAGAAAGGAGTTTGTCCCTACGGAAAAGATTATGGAAGAGATAAAATCTTTGCCTATTTTAGAAATGGATTATA
Organism: Candidatus Omnitrophota bacterium; assembly: GCA_018824145.1. Classification (GTDB taxonomy): domain Bacteria; phylum Omnitrophota; class Gorgyraeia; order Gorgyraeales; family Gorgyraeaceae; genus JAHJHC01. The sequence continues at coordinate 5,371 of JAHJHC010000120.1, forward strand.
TAACTCTTTCAGGACGCGGAGAACCGACCCTGGCTAGGAATTTAGGGGAGATCATTAAGGAGATAAAAAAGATAAGAAAAGAAAATATAGCTATTATAACAAATTCCTCATTAATAGATAAGAAAGATGTGCAGGAAGATTTAATGCTTACGGATTTAGTAATGGTTAAGCTCGATGCCTCTTCGGAGGATTTATTTTTAGCAATAAATAAACCTATGCAAACTATAAAATTCGATAAAATATTGAAAGGGATAAAGGATTTTAGATCTTTATATAAAGGTAAACTAGCCTTGCAGATTATGTTTATAGAGGAAAATAAACTTTATGCAGGAGAAATAGCCGAAATTGTAAAAGCTATCAATCCAGACCAGACCCAACTTAATAGTCCTCTAAGACCTTGTGAGGTAAGTCCATTATCTAAAGAAGAGTTGGATAATATAAGGGACTATTTTGAGGGTATGGATGTTGTTTCTGTATATGAAAGTAAAAGGAAGGCTGTTAAGCCAGTAAGTAAAACTTGTACCTTAAAGAGAAGGGGGAAGGTAGATACATGATAAAGGAAAAGATTACAGAAGAATACGCGGTCTCCAAGATAATAGTAGATAACTATTTTAAAAAGTTGAAGAACATGCTTAGTTGCGATGTGGCTGTTGTAGGAGGAGGGCCTGCTGGATTGGTGTGTAGTTATATCTTGGCTAAAAACAATATAAAGGTTGCTTTGTTTGAGAGGAAGGCGAGTCTGGGCGGCGGAATATGGGGCGGAGGCATGATGTTCAATTTTATTTTAGTTCAAAAAGAACTGAAAGGGATGTTTAAAGAATTCAATATAAATTATGAGGTAGTAGATAATAGATATCTTGTTACAGGCGCACCGGAACTTGTGGGGAGTTTATTGTTTTCGGTATGCAAGGCAGGTGTTGAGATATTTAATTTTATAAGTGCAGAGGATCTGGTAGTGAAGAAAAATAGAGTCTGTGGGCTGGTTCTGAATTGGACAGCAGTTGAGATGGCAAAGTTACACGTAGACCCGTTGAATATGGAAGCGAAGTATGTAGTGGATGCTACTGGGCATGAGTGTTCTGTAACTAAAAAATTAATAGAGAGAAAAGGCGTAAAGTTAGAATTGGTAAGCGGTATTCACGGTGAGAAATTTATGAATGTGGAATTAGGCGAGAGAGAGGTAATCGAAAACTCTAAAGAGGTATTTCCGGGATTATTTGTTGCCGGTATGTCAGCTAATGCGGTTTTAGGAGGCCATCGCATGGGACCTATATTTGGGGGTATGATGCTTTCCGGTAAGAAAGTAGCGGAGTCCTTAATAAAGAAATTATAGAGCATATCCATGATTAAAGAGAACGTCCAAAAAATACTCGATGAACTACCTGAAGGAGTGGAACTTGTAGCTGCTTGTAAAGGCAGGAATCTGGATGAGGTTAGAGAGGCTGTAGAGGGCGGGATAAAGGTTATAGGACAAAATTATGTGCAGGAGGCAGAGGAGTTAATCAAGGTAATAGGGAATAAAGTAAGGTGGCATTTTATAGGACATTTGCAAAAAAATAAGGTCAAAAAGGCAGTGCGCCTTTTTGATATAATAGAGACAGTTGATTCTTTGAAAATAGCTGAACAAATCCATAAAGCAAGTCTTAGCGAAAATAAAGTCATGCCTATATTGGTTGAGGTCAATAGCGGCAGGGAGAAGCAGAAATTCGGTGTTTTCCCGGAAGATGCAATTGATTTTGTAAAAAAGGCATCTCAATTAAATAATATAAAAGTAATGGGGCTTATGACCATGGGACCTATGCTCGGTGATCCTGAAGATGCAAGGCCATATTTTACGGAGACAAAAAGGACATTTGAAAAGATAAAAACACTGGACATATCGAATATTGAGATGAGATGTCTTTCTATGGGTATGAGTAATTCGTACAAGGTAGCAATAGAAGAAGGTGCGAATATTGTTAGGATAGGGAGTAAGATTTTCAAATAAAGGAGAGAGAGTAATGGATTATGACGTGATTATTATAGGAGGGGGACCTGCTGGCCTCACAGCAGCCTTATATAACGCGAGGGCAAGATTAAAGATATTGATTATTGAGGGGTTTTCAGTGCCAGCTCAGGCAGTAATTACGGATTGCATAGAGAATTATCCAGGCTTTCCGAATGGTATCAGTGGTTTTGAATTGATAGAGAACTTTAAAAAGCAAGTACAGAGATTCGGAGCAGAATTCAGTGTGGGAAATGTGGAAGAGATATATCCCTGCAAGGATAAAAATTTAAACGGATGGAAAATAGAGGTGGAAGGTAAGACTTATACTTCATTGGCATTGATTATTGCGTGTGGAGCAAGGCCTAAAAAAATGAATGTACCTGGTGAGGAAAAGTTACAGGGAAGAGGCGTATCATATTGTGCTACTTGTGACGGTGCACTTTATAGAGATAAAGATATAGTGGTTATAGGAGGCGGGGATACTGCAGTAGAAGAGGCATTATTTTTGACAAGGTTTGGAAAAAAGGTTACTTTGGTTCACCGTAGAGACCGTCTGCGGGCAGCAAAGGTCTTACAAGAAAGGGCAATTAGTAATAAAAAAATGGAATTCGTGTGGGATTCAATAACCTCAGAAATTATAGGTGAGGATAAGGTGAAGGCAGTCAAGATAAAGAATATAAAGACTGAAAAAGAGTCTATTATTTCTTGCGATGGGGTGTTTATTTTTGTGGGTTATACACCAAATACGGATTTCGTTAAAGAGCTTTTGAAGATGGACAAGAATGGGTATATAGTTACAGATACTGGTATGAAAACCCAAAGCCCAGGCATCTTTGCCTGCGGAGATTGCCGGCAAAAGTTATTGAGACAAGTGGTAACTGCTTGTGGGGATGGGGCTGTGGCAGCCTTTTCAGCCCAGCAGTATGTAGAGGAACTAAAGGGCGAGGCATATAAATAAGGTGAGGAGATATGGCGAGAGACCCTGTATGTGGAATGAGTGTAGATGAACGTGAAGGATTGAAACTCGAGAAAGATAATGAAATTCATTATTTTTGTAGCGGGCATTGTTTGAAAAAATATGCTAAGGCAAATAGTATAAGTGAGAAAAAGGTTAAATCCTGTTTAACCTGCCAGAAAACAAAATGGTATAAAAATAAGATATTTATTGTTTTGTCTATTTTGGGCGTTTTATGCGGGTTATCGTACTTTTTGCCGATTTTAGGGCCTTTCAGACAATCATTGGTTATGTATCTCCAAAGGATCTGGTGGGCTGTGTTATTGGGACTGGTTCTTGGCGGCATAATAGACCATTTCATACCTAGAGAGTATGTTTCACATATCTTATCAAGGCCGCGTAAGCGGACAATATTTTATTCTGTAATCCTGGGATTTTTCATGAGTGCGTGTAGTCATGGGATATTAGCCCTTTCCATAGAACTACATAAAAAAGGTGCGTCAAACCCTGCAGTCGTAGCGTTTCTTTTAGCCAGTCCCTGGGCAAACCTTCCTCTTACAATAATGCTCATAGCCTTTTTTGGGATTAAGGCATTGTTTATTATATTCGCTGCCATAGTTATTGCAATTATAACAGGTTTGATCTATCAATTTCTCGAGTCAAAAGGACTTATTGAAATAAATAAAAATATTATAGATACCCATAAAGAATTTTCTATAATCAAAGATCTGAAAGGAAGATTTTTATCATATAGAATTACTGCCTCTCAATTAAAACAGGATATAAAAGGTGTGTATACTGGTACAATTTCACTGGCAAATATGGTTCTATGGTGGATATTGATGGGTATGGGGATGGCGAGTTTAGCATCGGCCTATATACCACAGAATATATTTCAGAATTATATGGGTCCGAGTGTCTTAGGCATGTTTGTTGTATTAATAGTCGCTACCATCCTAGAGGTGTGTTCAGAAGGGACTGCGCCTCTTGCATTTGAGATATATAAGCAGACTATGGCGTTCGGAAACGCCTTTGTGTTTCTAATGGCAGGGGTGGTCACTGATTATACGGAGATCGGGCTTTTGTATTTTAATGTCGGGAAGAGAGTAGCGATCTGGCTGCCTATTATTACTGTGCCGCAGGTGATAGTATTGGGGATATTGGCGAATATGATTTTTTGAAAAAAGAGAATATTTTCAATGATGGATTACATGTTATCATGGTTAGTAGCTCCCAGGCTAGCAGGTCTTGGGGCTTCTTTTGTGCGAGAGGGCAAGGTGTCTTTCTGCTCTGGGTAGGCCTGAAAAAAGCCGCTCGGCCAGGTTTGTTTTTTGAAAATGTGGGCCTCGCTCATTTTTATTTTGACAGGCAGTCTTATCAGTTATGCAAGATTTTATGTTTCGCAAAATAAAGATCTTTTTTCAGGCCTACCCAGAGCAGAAAGACGAGCGAGCACAAAAACAGAGTAAAATTGCCACGCTGGGGCAATTTTACGTCCCCAAGGCCTGCTAGCCTGGGTGCTACTAAAAATAGTGCTTGACGAATATCTGTAATGATACTAAAATAGTATCATTACAGAAGGGGTGGATATTATGGAAAACAAAGTCGCAGTAACTATGAAAGGCAGTCCCCTTACTCTCATGGGGGAGACGCTTAATCTCGGAGAAAAAGCACCTGCTTTTAAAGTCTTAAATAATAATCTTGAAGAAGTCTCTCTGGATAAGTTTAAGAATAAAGTAAAACTAATTGCAACAGTACCGTCACTGGATACGCCTATCTGTGATTTGGAGATAAAAAGATTTAATGATGAGGCTACAGAACTCTCCAAGGACCTTGTTATTATTTTTATATCGATGGACTTGCCTTTTGCCCAGAAAAGATTCTGTCA
>JAHJHC010000121.1 GCA_018824145.1 Candidatus Omnitrophota bacterium
TAAAAATTTGGTTATTAATGTATTGGCAGGTTAAAATGTCACAACGCCTGCAACTGTAACTGCCTGCTCATCAACAAAACGAGCTTCCAAATCAACAGAAAATTGCTCTGTAGGCACAAAAGAACATCCTATAAAAAAACCTATTATATTATCACTACCTGTAGAACCTAAATCATAAGTAGTACCTCCAACTGTTGCACCGCATTCAGCACTAACATCTGAATACCTTACACCAGCATAAGGCATTATATAATCAAGATCCTTAGCTACACCAAATGCTATTTGCCATTCATTCCAATCAAAAGCAGTCCTAGGATCTTTTATCTGGTTTTCATCATATTGAAATCCATCTACAGTCACTGATGCATAGCCTATATCTTTTACTCTTCTATATTTGGCATCTGCAAAAAATCTGAGCCCATATCTTAGCCAGTCGTGTATAAAAGTATTTATCCCAATTCCCCAAAAAAGGTTATCGTCGAGTTTATATACAACCTCTGAACTGGATATTGTTGCCTTACACTCCATGCCCTGGGACTGTCCTAAAAACATATAAAGATCTACTTTGTCCTCAAAAGAACAAATAAATTTAGCTGCATAAAAGGCTGCTTGTATCTCACTATTCGCATTTTCCAACTCTCTCTTATCTAAAAAATCCGCTTCGACAGCCATGGAGAATTCAACATCATCTTCTGCATTAGTGAAAACCTGTCCTTCCATTTCCTTGACATTCGTAGGTAGCCCTACAGGAGCAGCATTAGCACTAGTAACCAACAAACAAACCATACCCAATGTTAAAACTATGATACCAAACCTTTCCATACATTACCTCCCTTTCAAGTTACCTCGTCGCTTCGCCCCTCTGACGTTCCACTGTCACTCTGCACTCCACTAATTACTCATATCCCAAACGAGGTCCCTACAGCCAAGGCTGACTTGATAACAGGATCTTTCGGGTCTACTTTCCTTATCGCCTTAACAGCATCTTTTAAATCCACTGCCTTAATATCTCTGCCTTTTAAGGCTACCATTTTTCCAAAACGTCTCTTTACGACCAGGTCGCAAGCAAATGTACCGAAACGGGTCGCAAGAACCCTATCAAAAGGGGACGGAGCCCCTCCTCTTTGAAGATGGCCGAGAACAGTCACTCTTGTCTCAAGTCCGGTTAAATTTTCAATATCATCCGCTATCTTATTTCCTATGCCCCCTAAACGAACAGGCTCGCTAGGATCCTTAACGATTCTTTTTATAACTATCTTTCCGCCTTTTGGCCTTGCACCTTCACTTATTACAACAATACTAAATCTCTTACCTGTCTTGTCCCTTTCAATAACCCTCTTACATACCTTCTTAATATCATACGGGATCTCGGGTATAATAATTATATCTCCACCGCCTGCCACGCCTGAATAGAGCGCCAGCCATCCAGCATATCTACCCATTACCTCTATCACCATTACCCTGTGGTGGGATTGCGCAGTAGTATGAAGTTTATCTATAGCCTCAGTTACCGTAACAACACTAGAATCAAAACCAATAGTTATATCAGTTGCCTTTAAATCATTATCTATGGTCTTAGGGATCCCGACTAAATTCAAACCTTTCTTATATAGCTTATAAGCAATACTAAGGGTGCCGTCTCCTCCTATACATACCAGGCCATCCAATCCCATCCTCTTGGCGTTTCTCAATACTTCCCCAGAAACATCCTTGAGTCTATTATTTGCAGTCGTGTATTTAAAAGGATTTGCTTTGTTAGATGCCCCTATAAAAGTACCGCCTTCAGTCAAAATACCTGAGACATCCTGATATGAAAGAGACAGGTATTTATCCTCTATTAGGCCGATATAACCGTCTTTTATACCAAAGACTTCCATGTCATAATTAAGGATGGCTGTTTTTGTAACTGCCCTTATAGCGGCATTCAAACCAGGGCAATCTCCTCCGCCGGTAAGAATACCTATCCTCTTCTTACGACCTGGCATGGCGCTTGCCTTTTCTCTTCTTCTTTATTTTCGCTCTTCTTGTCCTTCTTGTCATTTACA
>JAHJHC010000122.1 GCA_018824145.1 Candidatus Omnitrophota bacterium
AGGCCTTCCTAAGGAGGGAGAAAAGATCAAGACAAAAGAAGGTAAGGGCAGGGTAATAAGTGTTAATGCATTAAAACGCAAGGTAGTTGTAGAGTTGGAAGAAGGTAAACAGATCGAGTTGGACTATAATAAATAAAATAAGCTTTCAGCAGTCAGCTATCAGTGGCTGAAGGCTGAGATGAAATTTTATATCACCACTCCTTTATACTACGTAAATGGAAATCCTCACATAGGCCATTCTTATACCAATATAGCCTGTGATGTGCTTTCGAGATTCAAACGGCTTAAAGGCGACGAGGTCTTGTTTTCCACAGGCACTGATGAGTACGGTCAGAAGATAAGAGATGCTGCTTTAGAGAAGGAGATGACTCCAGCGGCATTTGCCGATATGGTGGTTCCGAGGTTCAGAGAGTTGTGGAAAAAACTTAATATTTCTTACGATGATTTTATTCGCACCACTGAAGCAAGGCATGAAAAGGTGGTAGCGCAAATCCTTGAACTCTTGTATAAAAAAGGAGATTTATACGAAGGAGAGTACAGTGGTTGGTATTGCACGCCGTGCGAGAGTTTCTGGACGAAATCCCAGATTGTCGAAGGGACTTGCCCGGATTGCAAACGGCCGGTCGAACATATAAAAGAAAGGAATTTTTTCTTCAGACTTTCAAAATATCAGAAGTGGCTCGTGGATTATATTGGTTCACACGAGGATTTTATATTACCGGCTATCAGGCGTAACGAGATATCGAGTTTTCTTAAAAACCCTTTGAATGACTTGTGTATCTCCAGGCCTAAATCCAGGCTTTCGTGGGGCGTGGAGATCCCGTTCAGCCAGGATCATGTTACTTATGTATGGTTTGATGCGCTTATAAATTATATAACCGTGTGCGGTTATGGAAGCGATAATAGAAGGTTCAAGAAATTCTGGCCGGCTGATATACATATGATAGGCAAGGATATTTTAAGAATGCATGCGGTTAACTGGCCTATTATGCTTCATGCCGCAGGGATCTCTCCACCCAGGACAATTTTTGCGCATGGCTGGTGGAAGATAGGCGAAGATAAGATGTCAAAGTCAAAGGGGAATATTGTCGATCCTCTTTCGATGGTTGATAAATACGGGGTGGATGCGTATAGGTACTTTCTTTTAAGAGAGGTGCCTTTTGGCATGGACGGTTCTTTTTCAGAGGGGGCGCTTATTTCCCGCATAAATAGCGACCTCGCTAATGATTTAGGAAATCTTTTACATAGGACCTTGTCGATGATAGATAAATATTTTTCAGGCGTTGTCCCTGAAAGGAGAGGCGTTTCGGATACGGATAATATCCCTGGCGCACTTGTTTATGAAATCAATAATTTAACGTCCAAGATTGAAACTGCTGTGGATAAGATAAATTTTAGCCAGGCACTTGTGAGTATATGGGAATTAATAAACAGGGCAAACAAGTTTATAGAACAAAAGGCGCCTTGGAAATTGTCGAAAGAGAAAAAGATAGATGAACTTAAAGATATGATGTATGACTTGTATGAAGTTCTAAGAGTCGTGTCGATAGCACTTTTACCGTTTTTACCGATGACTTCAGAGGAGATGATGAAGCAACTTGGGTTAAAGAAAGAAGACGCAGATATAAAAAAAATAGGTTTTGGGCACGGAAAAGCAGGGACTAGAATTAATAAGGGTAGTCCTTTGTTTCCTAGAATAGAGAGTTAAATCTAAATGACAAGAGGTTAAAAATGAAGCAAATTTATCTAGATCACAATGCAACTGCGCCGGTTCGAAAAGAAGTAATGGATGTAATGATGCCGTATTTTACGGATGAATATGGAAATGCCTCGAGTGTGCATTCAAAAGGTCAGGCTGCATATAAGGCAGTGGAATCATCCAGAGAAATAATCGCAAACGCAATAGGTACGGAGTCGGTGGATATAGTTTTTACTTCCGGGGGGACAGAAGCGGATAATTTTGCGATAAAAGGCGTTGCATTGGCAAATCTTCAGAAGGGCCGGCATATAATAACGACTGAAATAGAACATCTTGCGGTTTTAGAACCGTGTAGATTTATAGAAGAAGAGCTTGGGTTTGAAGTTACTCGTATCGGTGTAGATAAGTATGGAGTGGTGGATTTAAACAAGCTGGAGGGTTCGATAAGGAAAGATACAATTCTCATTTCAGTTATGTTTGCCAATAACGAGGTGGGTACGATTCAACCTATTAAAGAAATAGCAAAAATAGCAAAGAAGAACGGGATATATTTACACGTAGATGCTGTTCAGGCTTTGGGTAAGGAACTAATAAACGTGGATGAACTGGGTATTGACCTTTGTTCATTTTCAGCGCATAAGTTACATGGCCCGAAAGGAATAGGCGCCCTATTTATAAGGAAAGGCGTCAAGATTACGCCTTTTCAAAATGGGGGGCACCATGAGAGAAAAAGAAGGGCAGGGACTTTAAATGTGCCTGGCATTGTCGGTTTTGGTAAGGCAGTAGAGATCGCTACTTTAGATTTACAGAAGACGGATAAACACCTTAAAAAACTTACCAAGAGATTTTTTAACGGTTTACAGAAAGAGTTGAAGGAGTTGTATCTAAACGGCCATCCTGAAAATCGCCTTTCAAATACGCTTAATATCAGTTTCAGATACATTGAAGGCGAGTCATTAATATTAAATTTTGATCTAAAAGGTATCTATGCCTCAACTGGTTCTGCCTGTACATCCGGCTCTCTTGAGCCTTCACATGTTTTGACTGCTATGAAAGTTCCCCCGGACATTTCTCAGGGTTCAATAAGGTTTTCGTTTGGCTACGAAAATACAGAGAAAGATGTGGATTACTGTCTGGCCGAAATCCCGCCTATAGTAAAAAGACTGAGAGAGATGTCACCGTTATGCTGACAGATACGCATTGTCATTTAGATTTTGAAGATTTCCAATCCGACAGGGAAGATGTTATAAAACGTTCAAAGGATGATGGCATAGGTTTTATTATAAATGTAGGAAGTAGTTTAGAAGGTACTACAAGGTCTATCGAGATTGCAGAAAGGCATGACTTTATTTATGCCGCGGTTGGGATTCATCCTCACCACGCTGATGAGATCAGAGAGGCTGATTTGGATGCGTTTAAAGGGTGTTTTGGTAAAAAAAAGGTTGTTGCCGTAGGTGAGATAGGCCTTGATTACTATAAAAATATTTCTTCTAAGGAAAATCAGAAGAAGCTCTTTATAACATTACTTGAAGAGGCAAGGAATAGGGATTTGCCTGTGATTATACATAATCGCGATGCTTATGCGGACACTTTGTCTATTTTGAAAGATGTAATGGGCCGGTCGATAAGAGGCGTGATGCATTGTTTTTCAGGTGATGAGATATTTCTTGAAAAATGCCTGGAGCTGGGCTTATTTGTATCATTTACCTGTAATCTTACGTTTAAAAATGCAGGCAAGTTAAGGGAGGTTGCGAAATCAGCACCTATGGATAGTCTTCTTCTTGAGACAGATGCTCCCTTTTTAGCCCCGCAGGTTTTTCGCGGTAGGCGCAATGAGCCTAGTTATGTCAGATATTTAGCGGAAGAGTTATCTGGGATAAAAAATTTAAGCTTTGAGGAAGTCGCTAGTATAACAACGGCTAATGCTAAACAGTTGTTTGGAATATAGGTTGTAAAAATTTATGTTTGAGTTTATAAAGCGTGAAAGAATATACGTGTTGTTGTTTTTCTTTATACTGGCTATAAATGTAATGAGCATTGGCAGGGTAGACGAAAGTCGACATAAGGAAATAGGAGACACTCTCTCTACAAGTAGTTTTGAAGAGATAGGTATTACAAAAGAGAAGGTCAAGGATTTTTTTGCCTCTGAAAAATTTAGCGCAAAATTTTTTAAATATGCGATAGTTCTAGGATTGTTTATATTTTTAATTTCTTTTCTAGTGAATCTCGGTTTTATTTTTCTCGGGAAAAAGATCAGTTTCAAATCCAAGGCCTCTAAAAGGGATGTGTCCTGGGGGATAATGGATCTCGTCAAGGTAGTCATTATTATTATATTTACAAGTTACCTTATAGGAATGCTTGAGGGATTGATTTTTAAGGTCTTTCACCTTGATATAGGATTAAATTTACGCATGATGTTTAATACATTCTTTATAGATATTTCCGCGGCCATTGTCATATTCTATTTTGTAGCAGTCAAATACAGAGAAAAACTGCATATTCTGGGTTTGAGATTCGGGTCCTTTTTTAGAAATATTATTTCAGGTATAACAGTATATATTTTTATGCTGCCGGTATTATTAGTAATACTGCTTTTGTCTATTGCCTTTCTGAATCTTCTGGGATATTCGCCTCCGTCGCAACCCGTATTTGAGGTTTTTATGGAGGAAAAAAGAAGTCAGGTGCTTTTATTTTTGACAATATTTGTTTCTATATTCGGGCCTGTCACTGAAGAGATTTTTTTCAGGGGATTTATGTATAGCGCAATAAAGAAGCATGTCGGCGTACTAGGTGCGGCGGTTTTAAGCGCATCTATTTTTAGTATACTTCATACAAATATAGTGGGATTTCTTCCTATCATGATTTTAGGTATACTCCTGGCTTATCTCTACGAAGCAACAGGGTCACTGGTCGCGTCGATAACAGTCCATATAGTGCATAATTCTATTATTGTGGGTTTTGTGTTTTTTATAAAAGAGTTAATGAAATGAAACCCAAGGTTTCCATTGTAAGATGTAAAACATACGAGAGCCAAGAGCTTGAGATTAGTGTGCGAAAGGCCTTTCAGCTTTTAGGAGGCCTTTCTTCATTTGTGAAAAAAGGTGAGAGGGTCCTTTTAAAACCCAATATCCTTTCAGGAAGATTGCCTGAACACGGAGTGAATACCCATATTGAAGTTGTTAGAGTCGTTGCTAATCTTGTAAAAGAATGCGGTGCCACTTCTCTAGTAGGAGATAATCCTGGCGGCTCAATGGGCGTGAAAGATGTGTATGAATCTTCCGGTTTTTTATCTCTTGCAAAAGAAGAAGGGGTTGAACTTAAAGAGGTTAAAAATGTAAAGGTAATACGTGGGATACCTATAGCTTCTTATTTCTTTGAGTGCGATAAGATTATTTCTTTGCCTAAAATGAAGACGCATAGCCTAACCACTTTAACAGGGGCTGTTAAAAATATGTATGGCGCAGTAGCTGGCCTTAATAAAAGTCATCTGCATAAAAGGTTTCCCAACCCTGAACAATTTGCCAATGTTTTAATAGATGTTTTTGAGACAGTCAGGCCGCAGCTTGTTTTAATGGACGGTATTATTGCGATGGATGGGGACGGGCCAGCTGCTGGTACATTGAAAGATGTCGGCCTCTTAATAGCAAGCCAAGATAGTGTGGCTGTGGATAGTGTTTTTTCGTATTTAGTAGGGATTAATCCTCTGGATATTCCGACGACAAAAGGGGCTTATAGAAGAGGACTAGGAGAGGCGAGGATAGAAAATATCGAGGTTATGGGAAAGAGTCTCGAGGAGAGTTTTGTAAGAGGATTTAAGGTTCCGGGTTCAAGGCTTATAATGAGTTTGCCTGGCCCTTTTGTTAAAATTCTGGCAGCCCTTGTGAAATTCGGGCCGTGGATAGATACAAAACTTTGTAAGAAGTGTAAGGTCTGTGCCGAGACCTGTCCTGCGTCTGCGGTTACTATAAATGAAAAAGAATCAGCGATAAATTATCGCAAATGTATCAGGTGTATGTGTTGTCATGAAGTCTGTCCGTATAAGGCAGTCGTATTGAAGAGGAATTTATTTGCAAAGGCGTTGGGATTGTAGTCCCTACATTAGCGGAGGGAGCTTAAGTATGTTACTGGAGCCTATAAAATGGAAAAATAATAGAATAGTTTTTATTGATCAGACAGAATTGCCTTCCAGGTTGAAATATATATCGTGCGGAGATATCGGTACTTTATGTGAGGCGATAAAAAAGTTGAGGGTCCGGGGCGCGCCTCTTATCGGCGTTTCAGTTGCGTTAGGGTATGCACTTTCGGCAATAAATTCGAAGTCTAAGACGCGATGGGGATTAAAAAAAGATATGGAAGAAGCTTCCAGGAAACTGAAAAAAACAAGGCCGACTGCGGTCAATCTTTTCTGGGCGTTAGAAAGAATGGAAAATACATTTTTAAATCTGGATAGGTCTTATAATATCAATAAGATTAAAAAAGAGATATTGAAAGAGGCCATTAATATTTTAGAAGAAGACAGGAGTTTGTGCCGTGCGATCGGCAGAAATGGGTCTAAACTCATAAGGAACGGAGATGTTATTCTGACACACTGTAATGCAGGTATGCTTGCAACAGGAGGCTATGGCACAGCACTCTCTGTCTTTTATGAAGCCAAAAGACTAGGCAAGCGATTCAAGGTGTTTGCAGATGAGACCAGACCTCTCTTGCAGGGTTCCCGTTTAACTATGTGGGAACTTATGAGAAATGGTATTGATGCGACTCTTATTTGCGACGATATGGCTGCCAGTACAATCAAGAATAAAGGTATTACGAAGATTATTGTAGGGGCTGATAGGATCGCGCGGAATGGGGATACTGCTAATAAGATCGGGACATATGGCCTTAGTGTGCTTGCTAAATATCATAATATACCTTTTTATATAGCTGCCCCGAGTTCTACTATAGACCTGAATATAAAGACAGGTGAAGATATCCCTATTGAAGAAAGGAGAAAAGAGGAGCTTATATTTATCGGGTCCAAAAAGATTGCCCCGTCTGGATCCAAGGTGTACAATCCAGCGTTTGACGTGACCCCGAATAGACTGATAACTGCAATAATAACCGAATCCGGTATTTATGATATTAAAAGATTTAGGAGAATTTAGGCTTATAGATAGGATCGCAAGACACATAAAACTATCTAGCCGGTCAATAAAAGGCATAGGGGATGATACAGCTGTCTTGAGATATACAGAAAAAAAATATCTCCTGTTTACCTGCGACATGCTTATAGAAGGAAGGCATTTTTTAAGAACCTCAGGCGGATATTTAATAGGTAAAAAATCCTTGTCGGCAAGTATAAGTGATATTGCAGCGATGGGAGGAGAACCCAGGTTTTTTTTGGTGTCTTTAGGTGTGCCTGCTTCCCTTAACCTTAAATATGTAGATTGTATATATAGGGGAATAAGAGACGTTGCCAAGAAATTTAATGTGGATTTGGTTGGAGGAGATACGGTTAGTTCCGGAAATATAATCGTAAATATCGCACTTTTGGGCGAGGTAGAAAAAAATAAGTTGGTTTTACGAAGTGGCGCAAAAGAGGGTGATGAGATCTTTATTACAGGATTTATCGGAGGTGCGGCAGAAGGGAGGCACCTTACTTTTAGTCCACGGTTAAAAGAGGCGCGATATTTGGCGAGAAATTTTAAAATACATTCTATGATAGATGTCTCTGATGGTCTCGTGGCTGATCTCGGGCATATATTGGGTTCGAGTAAGTTAGGGGCGGTTATTTATGAAAGAGATATACCCATCTCAAAAAGTGCAAAGAATTTTAAATCAGCTATAAAAGAGGGGGAGGATTTTGAATTGGTTTTTACAATGTCCAGGGGCGAAGGTAAGAGATTGACTGCATCCTGGCCATTTAGCACGCGCCTTTCAAAGATCGGCGAAGTCTGCAGAAGGCGAAAAGGAATGAGCCTCGTAAGAAAAAATGGAAAGAAAGAAAGCATGATCCCTGGAGGTTATACCCATTTTTAAAGGTACTTATGATAACGCGCAGTTCAGAAGAGACGATAGAATTGGGGCAAAAACTGGCAAGACACTTATCCGCAGGGGATGTGATTGCCCTTCATGGGAATTTAGGTAGCGGTAAGACTACTTTCACGAAGGGGATTGGAAAAGGTCTTGGCGTAAAGAATGTCAGGCATATACAAAGTCCTACTTTTGTTCTGATAAAAGAATATGTGGCCAGGATTCCTATGTATCACATAGATTTATATAGGCTTGACAACCTTCAGGATATTGAAGATATAGCAGTAGAAGAGTATATATATGGAAATGGCGTGGCTATTATAGAATGGGCAGAGAAGATAAAAGCTATTTTGCCAAAAAAACATATATCAGTAAAGTTTAAGATCAAAGGTGAAAATAAAAGAGAGATAGATATTTGCTCATGAAAGTCCTAGGTATTGATACAAGTTCAAAAACTTTGAGTGTCGCGTTAGGTGATGCCCAAGATATTATTACAGAAGAGTCGCATTTACTTGATAGGAGACATTCCAGTATGTTGGTTCTTAAAATCAAAGAGATGTTGAAAAAGTCCAGGTTCTTTCTAAAAGACGTGGATGTGTTTGTCGTAGGATTAGGTCCTGGTTCATTTACCGGGCTACGGATAGGCGTTAGTACTATAAAAGGCTTTGGCATAGCTACTAAGAAACCGTGCATTGGGATATCGAGTATTGACGGGCTGGCTTTAAATGTAGATGAAGAAAATAAGACCATAGTCCCTATTATAGATGCGAAAAGACAACAGGTATATAGCGCCATATATAGGAAAGAGAATGGTCTGGTTGTAAGAAAATCAGATTATCTGCTTTTGAACGTGGATAGGCTTATGAGAAAGGTAAAAGGACCTTGTGTTTTTCTGGGTGACGGTATCCCTCTATATAAGGACAGGATAAGACATTTTAATAAAACAGCGACCTTTTTAGAAGAAGAACACTGGTATCCGAGAGCAGGTAATTTAATAAAACTGGCTTTGAGGAACAGAAAAGGATTAAAAAATACAAACTTGGCCAGACTTAGGCCTATATACTTGTATCCTAAAGATTGCCAGGTTAGAAAAAATTAAATAATGTACTATTTGAATAGTTATATTACAGCTCTACGTGTTAGCACTACGCAGACCAGTCAGTTTCGGGGCTTCTTTCTTCCGCGCGGGCATGGTGTCTTTCTGCACTGGGTAGGCCTGAAAAAAGCCGCTCGGCCAGGTTTGGTTTTTGAAAATGTGGGCCTCGCTCATTTTTATTTTGACAGGCAGTCTTCTTAGTTGTGCAAGATTTTATGTTTCGCAAAATAAAGATCTTTTTTCAGGCCTACCCAGTGCAGAAAGACGAGCGAGGAAGAAAACAGAGCGAATTTTTCACGCTGGGGAAAATTCGCGTCCCCGAAACTGACTGGTCTGCGTAGTGCGAGCGTGAAAGGATAAGAATGAAGTTTTATCGACCTACTTTTGCAGAGATAGATTTGGGTGCTATACGTTATAATCTTCGTAAGATAAAACAGATTGTCAGAAAAGATACTAAGGTTATGGGTGTTGTAAAGGCAGACGCTTATGGCCATGGAATGAGAGAGGTCTCCAAGGCAATAGTTAAAGAAGGCGTGGATTATTTAGGGGTTGCGTCTTTAGATGAGGCGAAGGAATTGCGTGAAGGAGGGATAGAGAGTAAGATTATCGTACTGGGAACGATTCTACCTGAAGAGATAGAAGGTGTTTTAAGGTATAACGTAATCCAGACAGTCTCGGATTTGAACATTGCTAGAAGGCTTTCAGAATTAGGTCAAGCTAGGAATAAGTCAATAAAAGCGCATATAAAAATCGATACTGGGATGGGAAGGATTGGCTTCTGGCATGAAGAGGCTGTTGGTTTCGTAAAGAGAATAAACGGACTGAAAAACATCGTAATAGAAGGGATCTTTACGCATTTTCCAAGTGCGGAAGAAGACAGCTCTTTTACACACAGACAACTAAAGGATTTCAGGACACTTATAGAGAAACTGCGCTCATGTAATATTGACATACCGCTTAAGCATATTTCAAATAGTATAGCCCTTGTTGATTTTGAAGATTCACATATGAATATGGTAAGGCCTGGCCTTATTATGTATGGGCTATATCCAAGGGGTGGGTTAAGAAGTGAGTTAGGGTTAAAGCCGGCTTTAAAATTGAAAACCAAGGCAGTTTACGTGAAACCGATAGCTAAGGGACGAAGCATAAGTTACGGAAGGACTTTTATTACTGAAAAGGATACG
>JAHJHC010000017.1 GCA_018824145.1 Candidatus Omnitrophota bacterium
CAAGTATTTAAAGGTAAGGTAGATAATATTTTTCCTATTATCGAAGGAAAATCAAGGACCCTTACTCTTAGAGTACGGATCGATAACCCGGATGCATTACTTCTGCCGGGTATGTTTGCCAGGGCCATGATTACGGTTGCTGAGTTTTACGATGTAATAGTTGTCCCAAGCATGAGTTTAGAGACTCTAGATGAGGGTGGTTATAGTATCTTTGTTGTAAGTGAAAACAATACTGTTTCTTCCAGACCTGTAGAGGTGGCCTATGTAACTACAGATTATACTGTTATAGCTTCTGGCCTCTATGAGGGCGAGGTAGTAGTAACCAGTACGCCACAGGAACTTAAGGATGGGATGCCTGTAGATGTTATAGATGTCCAGGAGAGTGTTCTTGAAGAAGAAGAGGAATAAAAATCGAAGAAATATAAACACTAAATCCGGAACCCTAAACTCTAAACAAATCTAAAATACAAAACACAAAATTCAAAATATACAATTTTAAACATTTAGATTTTGGATTTTGAGTTTGTTTAGGATTTAGAGTTTAGGGTTTAGAGTTTTAATAACTGTGAACACTTGTCCATATGAAGCTTCCAGAATTTTCAGTAAATCGTCCTGTTACCACCTCAATGTTTTTCTTGGGGGTACTGATGCTGGGGTTTATATCCCTGACGCGCCTCCCTCAAGAACTTTTCCCTTCCATTACTTATCCGCAGCTCACAATAGTCACTGCATATGAAAATGCAGCCCCTGAAGAAGTAGAGACCCTTATTACAAAAATAATAGAAGAGACAGTGGGTACCGTAAGCGGCTTGAAGCGTATAAGTTCTGTGTCGAAAGAAGGCCTCTCGATCGTTACGGCTGAATTTGGCTGGGGTACCAGTATGGATTTTGCTTCTTTGGGGGTCCGCGAAAAGATAGATCTCATAAAAGAAAGACTCCCTTTGGGTTCGACAGATCCGATAGTAATGAAATTCAATCCCTTTGAAATGCCTGTTATTACCTTAAGTATTACGGGAGATAAACTACCCTACGAGCTATTAAGGCTTTCCAGAAAATTTATAAAAGACGAGCTTGAAAAGGTAGAGGGGGTGGCATCTTGCAATATAAGCGGCGGGCTGGAAAGAGAAATCCTTGTTTCCTTGGATGAAGGCAGGTTGCGTGCTTCCAATATTTCAATAACAAAAGTAGTTGATGCCTTGAGATCGTCGAATTTGAATTATCCGGCAGGCACTATAGAAGAGCCTTTTTATGAATATCTGGTTAGGACAATCGGGGAATTTGAATTAGTTTCGGATATAGGAGGGACTATTGTAGGAAAGGATGAGGAAGATGAAAGAGGTGTTTTAGATCCACGTAAATCTGCGAAGTTAAAGAAAGAAGCCAGGCTTATATATTTAGATGATATTGCAGAGATAGAGGATACTTTTCAAGAAAGAACAAGTATATCACGGTATGATGGACAAGAGAATATATCTATAGCGGTACAGAAGCAGGCTGGGAGTAATACCTTGCGTGTTGCTCAAAATGTCAAAGATAAACTTCTACAGATAGAGGAAGAACTTCCCAGAGGCATGAAGGCCGCCATAGTCTATGACCAATCTGTATTCATCGAGCGGTCCATACGCGGGGTTATGGAAGCAGCTATTCAGGGAGGGTTTCTTGCATTTTTAGTGCTTTTCATCTTCTTAAGAAATATTAAGGCATCGTTGATAGTTGCTCTTTCTATGCCTATATCTATCATGGTGGCGTTTAGCCTCATGTATTTTAACGGAATTACATTAAATATGCTTTCATTAGGCGGACTTGCGCTTGGTATAGGTATGTTGGTGGATAGTGCCATTGTCGTTATTGAAAATATATATAGTCATTTCCAAAAGGAAAAGGATATAAAAGAAGCTGCAAAATTTGGCGCAAGTGAAGTCTCAGGCGCCATATTTTCATCAACACTTACTACCGTAGCAGTGTTTTTACCGATGATATTTGTTGTGGGGGTAGCAGGCCAGCTATTTAAGGAGTTGGCCTTTACTGTAACATTTTCGCTTTTGGCATCTTTAATAGTGGCCCTTTCTTTAATCCCTCGTCTGGCAGCTATAGGAGGTAAGAGTAAGAAATCAAAAGCGCCAAAAAAGGTTGTTGATAAAGACGCTGCATTTATATTAGGGTCGCTGTATTCCAAAGCAATAGCCATAGTGTTGAAATATAGATGGATGTTTTTAATCGGCGTTGTTATTCTGTTTTTCTTGAGCATGGGATTGTTTGGTTTTATAGATAAAGAGTTTATGCCAAAGGTAGACCAGCGCGAATTTATTATAAAACTGACCATGCCTACTGGTACAAAATTGAATATTACAGATAGTGTTGTAAAGAGGATAGAAGAAGTGCTTTTTGATACAAAGGAGGTTGAAGGTGTGGCCGTAAATATAGGTTCGAGCAAGAGTAAAGATTATTCTCAAGGCCTCGAGACAATGGGATCCCATCAATCACAGATCGCAGTAACCTTGAATAAAGATAAGAAGTCGACTCCGAGTTCAAAGGTAATAGAGAATTTGAAAGATAGATTTCATAGATTGAATTTAGAAGGTGCCCAGATCGAATATATTTTGCAGGAGAGTGTTTTTACCTCAGCACTTCAGGGGTCTGCGCCTATTGTGATTGAGGTAAAAGGAAAAGATTTAGGAAAGATAGAGACTTTTACCAACTATATTAAAGATGGTCTGGCTAAGATACATGGCATTTACGGCATACGCACAAGTCTTACTGTACCTTCTCCTGAAACAAAGGTAAATGTTATAAAAGATAGGGCAGCCCTTTATAATCTTTCAATAGGCGCGATTGCCCGTACTGCTAATATAGCTATAAAAGGCATTGTGGCTACAAGATTTAAAGAGGAAGGCAGAGAAATAGATGTGAGGGTGAGGTTAAGAAAAGGAGGCGATTTTCGTCTTTCGAGATTGAGGAATATTCTTATCCATTCTCCGCTTGATATAGAAGTACCTCTTTCAGAGGTAGCGTATATCACTCAAGGGGTAGGGCCGAATGAAATAAAAAGACTTGATCAGCAGAGGGTGGTTCTTGTAACAGCAAATATAACAGATACGCCGTTGAACAAGGTGATAATGGACATAACTGCTTTGATAGAGAAGATTGAGATAGAAAAAGCTAACGAAGTGGGTGACTCGAGAGATACAGAAAAAGATATTGTTATGTCACTTTCGGGAGAAAGTCAGCAGATGAGAGAATCTTTCGATTCCTTACGATTTGCGTTAATATTATCGATACTTATGGTATACATGATAATGGCTGCGCAGTTTGAATCTCTGTGGCAGCCTTTTATTATTATGTTTACAGTACCTTTGTCTCTTATAGGGGTGTTGGCTATATTGTTTTTGACGCGTACGCCCATAAGCGTTGTTGTTATGCTGGGGGTCATAATACTCGGAGGCATTGTTGTTAATAACGGCATTATTTTGATAGATTGTATAAATAATTTACGTAAAAAAGGAGTTGAGTTATTAGAAGCTGTTATAGAATCCGCTAAAACAAGGCTCAGGCCGATATTTATGACAACCATGACGACTGTGTTGGGGCTTTTGCCTCTTGCATTGGGTATATCAGAGGGGTCGGAACTTCAGAGTCCGATGGCAATAACAGTAATGGGTGGTTTGATGATTTCCACTATTTTGACGCTTTTTGTTATACCTTGTGTTTACATTATTGTTGCTGCCCTTATTGAGAGGAGTCCGGTTTTGAAAATTGCACCTGTGCTAAAACTGCAGCCTGCTCTGAAGCCAGTCATTGAGAAAAAGGTAAAGGCTATTCCTTTGCCTTCTCCTCCCGAGTTTAAAAGAGAAATACCAGGGCCAAAGATAAAACCTTCGATAATTGAGAAAGTTCCAACCCAGACAGATGTAGGGTTACCTTCTCCTGCAGCTGTGGCTGAGCCTTTAATTATCGAGACATCTTTACCAGGATTGAATAAACGTCAAAAGCAATTATTGGAGCATTTGAAGAAGGTAAAAAGGATTACGCGCAAAGAATATGCCGTAACATTTAAGATATCAGTGCCTACTGCAGCCAGGGATTTAAAAGAGTTACTAAGCAAGGGAATGATTATTGCTAAAGGGCCGTTGGGGCCTGGTAGGTGGTATGAGCTTAAGAGTTAAAATATTTCATCTTAGATGCTTGATGCTGGATACTGGATCCTTGTATTTACTGCAAGCATCCAGCATCTAGGATCCAGCATCAGAAAAGGCAAATCTACTACTATGAACCTTTCAGAACTTTCAGTTAAAAGACCTGTTTCCATATTAATGCTTTTCATAGGGATATTCCTGGTGGGGGTCGTGTCTTTATCACGGTTGCCTGTTGAATTGAAACCGAATGTAGCTTATGGAGATATAAGCATAATTATAGGTGTAAGAGGAGAGATGCCTCCTACGGAAGTGGAGTCTCTTGTTACAAGGCATGTGGAAGAGGCAGTGAGTACGGTTAGTTATTTAGAAAATATATATTCTACTTCGAAGGCCGGAGAGTCTCGGGTATGGTTGGAGTTTGAGCCGGGGACCGATATGAGGTTTGCTGCACTTGAAGTAAGAGAAAAATTTTCAAAGATACGGGATAAGCTTCCTAAGGAAATAGAAAAACCTATAATTGCACAGTACAAGGAATCCGATATGCCGGTGCTTTTATTAGCAGTTTCAGGAGAAGGCTATACACCGGAGATGTTACGTAAACTCGTTGATGAACAAATAAAAGAGAGCATATTGCGTGTAGAAGGGGTTGCCAATGTAGATGTATACGGAGGCAGGGAACGTAAGATTTTGATCGAGGTAGATAAGAATAAGCTGTACAAGTACAATATCCCCATGGAGAGTATTGTTAGTTCGATCTCTGCGAATAACTTGAATTTACTGGCAGGAAATATTCAACTCCGCAAAAATAAATTTCTTATAAGGATAATAGGGGAGTTTGAATCCCTTAAGGATATAGAAAATGTAGGAGTTGCTACTACCCCCCAAGGTACTATCATTAAACTTAAGGAAATAGCGGAAGTGAAAGATTCTTTTTTGGAGCCGACAAATTATGCAAGGACAGACATAGAGCCTGTAGTCTCTATTTATATACAAAAGGAATCGACAGCCAATACAATACAGGTCGCCTCAGATATAAAGGAAGAGCTTGAGAGATTAAAGACTAAATTGCCGAGGGATGTATTTATAAAGGCTACTCTAGATCAGGCAGTTGCAATAAAAGAGGCCATAGATGCTGTTAAGAAATCCATTCTTTACGGCGCGATATTAGCGGTTTTAATTCTCTTATTGTTTTTAAGAGACCCAATGGTTACTTCAATCATCGGAGTAACGATTCCTCTTTCAGTTATGGCTACATTTATATTGATGTTTTTTTATAAGATATCCATAAATGTTATGACGCTCAGCGGGCTGGCTCTCGGTATAGGGATGTTGGTGGATAATTCTATAGTCGTCTTGGAGAATATTGATAAGAAAAAGAAAGGCATTGAATTTTCTAAGCCTGGTTGGAAGATAAGATATACACAGGCAATTGTAAGTGGGACATCAGAAGTGGGCCTAGCAATAGTAGCTTCTACTTTAACTACTATAATCGTATTTCTGCCTTTTATTTTTGTGAATAAGGCCACGCGTATGCTATGGGGCGGGCTTGCCTTGACTGTAACATTTTCACTTTTAAGCTCACTCTTTGTTGCGTTGACGCTTGTCCCTATGATGTCGGATCGGATAAAAAAAGCCCCTAAAGATGCAGCCAAACCTAAGAAGCAAATGTTTAGAAAGGCCTTCTCTATCGATATAAACAGCTACTATAAAAAAATCCTTGAAATTGGTTTGAGGTTTAGGTATATTTTTGTATTTTCGGCGTTCGGAATACTGGTTTTTATGGTTTTAGTAATAGGTTCAAAAATACAAAAGGAATTTAGTGTGGGGACAGGAGAGGGTAGGTTTACTATATTTGCAGAATTAGACCCGGGCGCAAAGCTCGACGTAACAGACGAGATGGTTAAGGAGATAGAGGTCTTTCTTGTCGAGGTACCGGAGATAAAAACCTTTACTTCGAGGGTAGAGCCTTGGTCCAGCAAGGTTTATGTTAAACTTTTACCCCTTGCCGAAAGAAAGCGCTCAACAAAGGCTGTTATAGATTATGTCCGTACGAGGATCGAGGAAATTGCAAAAAAATATAAAGGCGGTTTTATATATTTTTCAGAGATAGAAGAAAAGGGTTTAAAAGAAGTTGTAATAGACCTTTATGGTTATAGATATGAAGCCTTAAAAGAACTGGCAACCTCAATTGCCAGTAAGCTCGGATCTATAGAGGGATTTCAGGATATCAGGATGTCCAGGATCAGCGGTAGGCCAGAGTGGGATATCACCGTTGATAGAGAGAAGGCGGCTATATATGGCTTGAGTGTCCAGGATATAGCTGATACGCTACACTCTCAAATGAGGGGACTAAGGGCTACCTTGTTCCATACAGAGGCAAGAGAAGTAGCTACTATATCTCGTCTGAGAAAGAAAGATAGGGAACGTATAGATGATTTAAGGAAGTTGGTGCTTTTTTCAGAAGACGGGCACCCAATATTATTAGAACAAGTGGTTGATTTTATTCCGCAGATAGGTTCCAGTGAAATAGTGAGGAAGAACAAGATGAGGGTTGTACATATAACAGCGCTAGTTACAAAGCGTTCACTTATAGAGGCAGTAAAAGCCATAAAGGATAATTTGTCTGGCATGGAATTCCCAAAAGATTATTATTATAGAATAGGCGGGAGCTATGAAAGGGATATGAAAAGCGAAAGAGAATTGTGGGCTTTTCCTACGGGAGTTTTATGGATAACAATATTTTTGGTTTATCTCGTACTGGCATCTCTTTTTGAATCCTACATTCAGCCGTTTATTATAATGATATCGGTTCCGCTGGCAGTTATAGGTATAATT
The DNA here is from genome assembly GCA_018824145.1 of Candidatus Omnitrophota bacterium. Classification (GTDB taxonomy): domain Bacteria; phylum Omnitrophota; class Gorgyraeia; order Gorgyraeales; family Gorgyraeaceae; genus JAHJHC01. Next base: position 6,969 of record JAHJHC010000017.1, read on the forward strand.
TTAGCGTTGAAGATTACGGATAAGCCGATAAGCCGAGGTGTTATTATAGGTACTATTATGCTTGCCGGAATAGTTGTCAATAATGCGATTGTTTTAGTGGATAGGATAAATTTTTTGCGGAAAAATCATCCTCCTCTCCCCGACGGTGGGAAAGTTAAAGTGAAAGAGACGGAAAATCTTATGGATATAGTGATAGCTTCAGGAGAAGATCGCCTCAGACCTATAGCTATGACGACTTCTACTACAATATTGGGACTTATACCCATGGCACTTGATAAAAGTGAATCGGCAAGTCTCTGGTCCCCGCTTGCAATTACTGTTATAGGTGGGATGGCTTCCTCGACTATGTTGACCTTATTCCTGGTCCCTAGTATTTATTTGATCTTCGAAGACTTTAGATATATAGTTTTAGCGCCAAAAAAATTAATAGTATTTGTCCAAAATAAATTATATGATATAATAAAAATAGCCAGGAAGCCTTCGAGTGTGTAAACTTAAAGGTCCTCGAAAGAAGGACTCTACGTAAGGAGACATAATATATGGATAAAACCCTCCGGTCCATATTGTGGATACTAGTAATACTAGTGTGCTTGAGCAGTTTTAGTGCGGGTTGGTTTTTTTTGGCAAAAGAGAGGTTGTATACCAGATACGTGGACCTAGAAAAGGTGTTTAAGACTAAAGTA
>JAHJHC010000001.1 GCA_018824145.1 Candidatus Omnitrophota bacterium
CGGATAGGTTTCATGAATTTAGGCGTAAAACTCACACGTATATCTTGAGTCGGAGGGATAGTGATTATGCCAGTATTTTTTATGAATTTTTTTATTCTTTCAATCTGAGACGAATAAAGCTCTAATAATTTTTTCTCATCTTTTATATCTAATTTGCATATAGATACTACCTCTTGCCAAGTCTTTCCGGGATCAATGTCCTTAGAAAGCCCTGAGAGTTCTTCGAGTGTGTGATGATATTCTTTAGACGCTATATCAAACATCTGGCTAAGGGCTCTTTTATAAAAAAAGGAATCCCTTAATATGCTTTCTAGCAGTGCCCTGTCTCTGATAAAATCTGATCGGGCAGGGAGTTTTTTTAAAAATATTTTAAAATCTGTGAGCGACTTTAATATTTTATTAGTCTGGTGGGGTATATTTTTAAAATAATCGATTGCAGCATCCACCATCTCCATTGCTACTTCAAGATAAATATATGGGATTTCTTTTAAATTGCGCTTTGCCTCGTCCAATAACTGGGGGATCTTACTGATCCTATCTAAAAGATAATCATCGATATCTTTTTTAACAAAAGAAAACCTGACTAAAATCTGATTTATACCTAATAACAAGATTTTCAAATACAGACTCGGGTCTATCTGCCAGATTTTAACCTGGTTAAACTCCCTTATAAATGTAGACATACTCCCCTTTAATAATACCAAATCAATGCGAGCCTCAAGGTCAATATCTTTGAAATCAAGCTTTTCAAGAGAACTTTTAAGATCTTTTATATATAAAACGCTCTCTCTTAGCTTTTCTTGATCCAAACTATCCAAAATATTCAAATATTCTATGGCCCTTTTTACTCTCGGGAAAAAATAAAATTCATCGCTTAAGCACATGACAGGATAATTCTTTGCCATATAGTCAAAGTAATGCTCTGCGATCTTATTAATTGAGGGGCGGGGATCTTTTGGTCTCATTTAATCTATAATAATATCATCCAGCGACCTCTTGGGTACATGATGTATATCATTATTATCGCGAAAATATTTGACATTGTCTTTTACAATTCTTTCTAGCACTATCTTTTCTTTAGGTTTCCCTAATGCTATTACAAGGAGTATATTATACCTTTCAGGGACATTTAGATTTTTTCTAAGGAGATCTCTATCTATGGAGCCTATGATACAACCCCCTAAACTTTTTTCAACCGCACCTAACAGGATACTCTGACTCGCAATCCCACAATCGCAATCAAAGGATTCAGATATAGTATTGTCGCCTAGGATAATAATATAGGCTGAAGGCCTCTCACCCTTTTGAGGGCCAGGCCAATCTTTAAGATAGCCAGCCCAGGCCAGCGCTGGAAAGATAAGGTCATTTTTTGAAAATTTGGAAGAAAGCATATATTTTAAAGGCTGTAAATTTCCGGAACTAGGCGATAGACGCGCTAGATTGACCAGGTCTTTTAAAGTCTTTTCCTCAATCTTATAATTCTCATAAAATCGCCTACAGCTCCTTGAACGTTCAATCATATCCTTAATCATCATCATTTAGTCCTCTTAGTTTGATGCTCGATCCTCGATACTTGATACTCGATGGTCATACTAAAATACTAGCATCCAGCATCTAGCATCAAGGATCAAACCTTTTGAAATCCTCATATTATTTCCCTTACCACCACGCGCCTCTTTTTTGATATGCCTTTATGAAGTTTTCTATAGAACGGTCATAGGTTTTTTCTACGTCATCCGGAAAAAAACATGCGGGAAACTGTCCGCTATTCCAATGGTACTGGATACACTCACAACAAACACCCTTTCTGCCGCAGGGTTCGTAAGAACAATTACACCTTGACTTATTCTTTTCCACATTACAACTTTTCATAGATCCTCCTTTAAGAAGAAAATCTCTTCATCAACAAAAGCAATAAATTTCACACTGCGGTTTGTCTCAATATTAGATATGAACCCTGCGAATTCTAGGAGAGAAGCTACGCCATCAGATCCTACTTCGTCGTATTGAAATATTCTAAATACTCACTATCAGGACTGAGGATAATCGTTGTTTCGTCATTTATGGTATTCCTATATGTATCCAGAGTCTTTACAAAAGAATAAAACTCGGGATCCATATTGTATGCATCAGCATAGATATCTATTGCCTCTGCATCTGATTTACCTTTTAGCTCTTCTGCTGTCTTATAGGCCATTGACTGTATCTCTTTCAATTCCTTGCCCATCTGTCCTTCTATCTCTCTTTTCTTACCTTGTCCTTCTGAACGGTATCTTTCAGCAGCCCTTTTCCTCTCGGATATCATTCTCTCGTATACCTTATCTCTTACCTCTTTTACATAACTTATCCTCTTTATCCTTACATCTACCATTTCAATGCCGTATTGAGGAGCAATTACCGAGGCCTGTTTAAGTATCCCCCGCGTAATAGCATCCCTACCAACCATTATTGTCTCAAGTGCCTCGTCAGATGCCTTTACCTCATCCTCTCCATCCGAAACTCGAGATTCTACAATCCTGTTCGAATTCCGTACTATCTCTACTAAATTTTGACCTGTAATATAATCTCTCGTAGCAGAATCCACTATATCATCCAATCTCGCATGTGCACCGACTTCATTTGTTACAGACTGCATAAATTTAAGGGCATCTACTATTTTCCATCTTGCTGTAGTATCGACCCATATATATCTTTTATCCTTTGTTGGGATCTGATTCGGATTTCCGTCCCACTGAAGAAGTCTCTTTTCAAAATAATTGGCCTGTCGAATAAAAGGGACCTTAAAATATAATCCTGCCTCTGTTATTGATTCACCTATAGGCTCACCGAATTGTGTAATAACCACCTGTTGAGTCTCGTCAACTGTATATATCGTTCCGCTCAGGAAAAATACCATTATCAATACAAAAATCCCTATTAGAATATTTATCACTGGCTTCATTCCGCACCTCCTTCTTTATTTAATCGCAGAAGAGGCAATATGTTATTTGAAGAATCTATAATGTATTTCTGACCTGCCTTCGGTAGGATCTCGTTCATTGCCTCTAGATATAATCTCCTGCGTGTTACCTCTTTTGCCCCTCTATATGCCTCCCAGGTAGCTACAAATCTGGATGCATCTCCCTTTGCTGTATTTATTCTTTTTAGGGAATAACCCTCTGCCTCCCTAATAGTCTTTTCTGCCTGGCCTCTTGCTGCAGGAATGGCTTTATTATAGGCCTCCCATGCCTGATTTATCATCTTCTCCTTTTCCTGTTTTGCTTCATTGACTTCGTTAAAAGACGGCTTGACTTCATCAGCAGGATTAACATCCTGTAGTTTCACCGTAACGATCTGAATGCCGCTTTCATAAGAATCCAGTATCTCCTGAAGCTTATCCTGTACTACTTGATTGATCTCTACCCTTCGCGTTGTCAACACCTCACTGACTGACTCATCACCTACGACCTGCCTCATTACTGCTTCAGAAATGTTACGGATCGTCGCCCGCGGGTCTCTTACATTGAATAACAACTTCACAGGATCTTTGACTTTAAACTGCACTATCCACTCGACAACTAATACATTCAAATCCCCGGTAAGCATTAAAGATTCGTCAAAATACTCCCTGGAAGAATATTGACTTTTTATACCCGGTTTCAAAGTCCTAAAACCGAATTCTTCCTTGAATATATACCGCACCTTGACATTATTGACCTTCTCTATTCCCATGGGTATTTTGAAATGCAGCCCCGGGTTTGTCGTGCGGACATATCTTCCGAAACGCCTTATAACACCCACCTCATCAGGGCCGATCGAATATAATCCTGAAAAGATAAATATCAAAACTAAAGCTCCACCCACAGCGGGAACTATATATTTTTTAAGATCCGGTGTCCCGCGCTGCTTTTTTTTCTTACCTTCCCCTCCTAACAAATCCTCCGGTGTATTAAATTCCATGACATCCTCCCCTCTTTAACGTTGATGCCACACACCTAATCGTGCAGCCCCAGTTATTCTACTGCTAAAGAATGAATTATGCAATCATAAAATAAAATCTTATTTGTACTGTTTGAATCGTTACATTACAGTTTCAACTACTAGCACTACCCATGCCAGGGGGTTTCGGGGACGCAAATTTTCCCCAGCGTGGAAAATTTGCTCTGTTTTCTTCCTCGCTCGTCTTTTTGCCAGAGCGTTAGGGCTGTCTGGCACTGGAATGATTTTGCCGTCCGCTACGGTTTACGGCTCGCTTCTGTGGTACGCTAGCGCTTGGATACATGATCGAAACTCGCCGTAAATCCTTGCGGACTGTTGCCAAAATCTTCCTAATGTGCCAGACAGCCCTAACGCTCTGGCAAAAAGACACCATGCCCGTTCGGAAGAAAGAAGCCCCGAAACCCACTGGCATGGGTAGTGCGAAAAGTGTAACGGAACATCGAAAGTATTACAAAAATAAAATCTATTTTTTTCTTTTCAAATATAAAAAAAATATGCTATACTAATTTTTAGATACTATTTTTCAAAAATAAAATTGGGAACAAAAATTTGTGAAAGGGGCAATATCATGAAATTCGACGGTAAATTATTGGTAATAGGCTGCGGCTCTGTCTCTCAATGCGCCATTCCGCTCATACTCAAACTCATTCAGATGGATCCCAAAAAAATCACTATTATGGATTTCGCTGACAACCGTTCCCGAATCAAAGATGCCTTGGATAAAGGCGTTAAGTATACCATGGAAAAAGTAATTTCTGATAACTATTCCCAACTACTCGGTAAATATGTGGGCCCGGGCGATATGATTATTGACCTGGCCTGGAACATTGACTGTGACACCATTGTTCAGTGGTGCCGAGACAACCAGGTTTTATACGCCAATACTTCCGTAGAGGAATGGGATCCATATAAAGATTCTGAACGTAATGACCCGACTAGATACACCCTATATTCCAGGCATATGCAGTTACGTAAGATGATAGATAGCTGGGGAAATAATAATGGCACTACTGCTATAGTAGATCATGGCGCTAATCCGGGACTTGTATCTCATTTTACGAAACATGCACTTATCGGCATTGCGGAAAAAATTATAAAGGAAAAACCTGATGATTCAAGAAGAGACCAGTTAGAAATTGCGCTTAGAGACAAAAGTTTTGCAAGGCTCGCTCAAATTGAAGGGGTAAAGATAATCCACATAAGTGAACGTGATACGCAAATTACAAATAAACCTAAAGAGGTCAATGAGTTCGTCAACACCTGGAGTATTGAAGGTTTTTTTGAAGAAGGGGTTGCCCCTGCAGAGTTAGGCTGGGGAACACACGAGCGTTACATCCCCAAACACGCCTATTTTCATAAAGTCGGCCCTAAAAATCAAATCTGTCTGGGTTCGATCGGGATGAAGACATGGGTAAGATCATGGGTCCCTTGCGGTGAAATCACAGGAATGGTCATCCGTCACGGAGAGGCGTTCAGTATCTCAGACCGGCTCACAGTATGGAAGAATGGAAATGCGGCATATAGGCCTACTGTACATTATGCATATTGTCCGTCTAATGCTGCTATAAATTCGCTACATGAACTTGAAATGAGACAGTTCAAGCTGCAGGAAAAACTGAGGATAATGAACGATGAGATTATAAACGGCCGGGATGAACTTGGAGTTTTAGTCATGGGCCATGATTTTAAATCATGGTGGTGCGGAAGCCTTTTGGATATCGAGGAAGCCCGCAGACTCGTCCCTCACCAAAATGCAACCACACTCCAGGTTGCAATCTCTGTCGTAGCAGCCAGTATATGGATGATAAAAAATCCCAAAAAAGGCTTTCTCTTACCGGATGACGTAGACCACGAGGAAATCCTAAAAGTCTCTATCCCCTATATAAAACCTTTTATATCAGAGCCAGTCGACTGGACGCCACTAAAAAATCTCAACACCAAATTCACTAAATTTGATGTCTCTAGACCAAAAGAAGAAGATGTCTGGCAATTTACAACTTTTTTAGTTGACCCAAAAGAGAGGCTGAACGTATATGATTCAAGCTCAACCCAGTTTGAAAGCACAAAAGTCTAAATCTGAAGCAAGCGGTATTGAAAATCTCATAAGGATATTGTTAAAAAAACATCGCACGCCCTTTATGTTAATCAAACGCTGCGTCCTCGAGAAACAATACAAACGTTTTCAGAAATACCTGCCCAATATCATACCTTATTATGCTGTAAAGGCCAATCCCAATCCTGGTATAATCAAAACATTCATTAACCTTGGGGCGGGATTTGACGTAGCAAGTGCTGCCGAGATGAAAATGGTCTTAAGTTTAGGCGCATCACCTTCAAAAATCATTTTCGCCCACACTATTAAGTCCATAGAAGATATCGAATTTAGCCGAAGGCGCAGGGTCAGGCTCATGACCTTCGATAATGAACCGGAACTCTACAAGCTCGCTAAACACTATCCAGGCGCACATGTCCTTGTTCGTATTAAAGTAGAAAACCAAGGAAGCGTAGTTGAACTTTCTCTTAAATTCGGCGCTGATCCCGACCAGGCCCTCTTTCTCTTACGTAAGGCAAAGGCCCTGGGTCTAACGCCTATGGGTATTAGTTTTCATGTGGGAAGTCAATCTACCAATGTTGAAAATTACTTACAGGCCCTTGAGATCTCGTTCAATATCTTTAACCAGGCAAAAGAAAATAATTTACCTTTAAAGATTGTGGATATCGGCGGTGGTTTTCCGATCCAGCATTTTGACAATGAGATAGGAATAAATTTTGAAAGAATGGCGGTCCAGATAAGAAGGCAAATGAAAGAACTGTTTGATAAAAACGTTAAATTCATTGCCGAACCAGGCAGATTCTTTTCCGGACCTGCAGGAACCCTGGTTACTCAGGTTATAGGCCGGACTTTCCGCAACAATAAAAATTATTATTACCTTAACGACGGTATTTATGGCGATTTTTCCGGTATGGTATTTGACCACTGCAAATACGAATTCAGGACGCTGCGGCGCGGGCAGAGATTCTTAAGTACGTTGGCTGGACCTACCTGCGACTCCTTTGATACCCTTTCGATGAACGAAGAGATACCTGAACTTTACGTAGGCGATGTTGTTTATGTAAAAAACATCGGCGCTTATTCATGTGCAAGCGCTACGCCTGGTTTCAATGGTTTCTCTCCCGCAAAGATTATTGTGATTTAAAAAAGCCAAAACTTACCGGAAGCGTATATTTTTTGATCACTACTATATGGTAGGGTTGCGTTAAAGCCATGGTTTGAAACGATTCAAGAGGCAGTTCCTTTTCTTTGACTTTTATAACAATTTCTTCTCCTGTATCTACAATCTTTATTATTTCAACTTCATAACCGCCGCTATTACGCTCTCCCATAAATACCGCTATAACCATCTCTTTTCCAAAGTCAATCTCAGGCAATTCCGGCCTAGGAATCACCAAAGAATGGACATTTTTCCAAACTTCCTCCCATTCCTCTAGTGTGGATATCACTAATCTTTTGGGCTCAGTGTAACCGCTACGGTACCCCTTCCATTCCTTCTCTATATTGATCTTTATTTCTGGCCTTGGACCTATTGCTGAAGAGGCTAAAGAATTTCCATTGGATAATATTATAGAAATAGCGATCCCCCAAAATAGCAAATTTTTCATATTGCCCCCTTTTTAATTATTTTAGCATGACTCCATATATCCGGACAATAAAAAATACAATTTTTCATTTGACGTATATATCTTATTAGTCTATAATTCACCTTGCAAATCTATGCATAAGAAAATATTCGCCACTTCCTTTCAAATATTTCTCGTAATAGGTTTCCTATATTTATTTCTCCTCAGTATAGGCCTCATGGGCCTGGCATTTAATAGCTTTGGCAAAGAATTTGCTGAGAATCTAATTAAAACTACGTCTAACCCATTAATAGGATTATTTATCGGACTTATGGCAACAAGTATAGTCCAAAGTTCATCTACCACTACCTCCATTGTAGTAGGTATGGTAGGTTATAATGTTATTACAGTACATAACGCCATTCCTATAATTATGGGCGCAAATATCGGAACTACTATAACCTGTATGCTTGTATCTCTAGGTCATATAACCCGCCGTGAAGAATTCAAGCGGGCAATAACAGGCTCAACCGTGCATGACTTCTTCAATATTATATGTGTATGCATACTATTCCCTCTTCAGATAACTACGGGTTTTCTGGAAAAAATAGCAACCAGGATGAGTATAATATTTTCTAATTTCGGGGGAATTAAATTCACCAGCCCCTTAAAAATCATCACAAAACCTGCTATAAATTTTATAAAAGAGGGGCTTGCAAACTTAAATATAGGCCAAAATTTAACATATATTTTATTACTAATCATTTCACTAATACTATTATTCCTATCTCTCTATTTTATAGTTAGGCTAATGAAATCCCTGGTAATAGAACGGGTTGAAATCATTCTCAATAACATCATCGGAAGACATGGAATTTTAGGGATTATTGCCAGTCTCATCTTTACTGCCATAATTCAATCAAGTTCAGTTACTACTTCCCTAATGGTTCCACTTGTTGCTTCCGGTATTTTAACAGTTGAAACTATCTATCCTATTATTATGGGCGCAAATATCGGGACCACTGTAACTGCCATCCTGGCCGCATTTGCTACAGGGAACATGGCTGCTATCACCGTTGCCTTCGTTCACTTTCTCTTCAATGTAATAGGGGTACTTTTCATCTATCCCATAAAGAGTATAAGAAGAATCCCTATAATGTTGGCAACGATAATGGGTAACCTTGCATACAAAAAACGAAGGTACATATTACTATATACATTATTTGTATTTTTTATAATACCAGGGCTATTAATTTTTATTGCGGAGTTGTTCAAATAAGGAGAGGTGCAAAATGTTTAAAAATTTACTGCAATTCTGGAAAGGGAAAGATTTCTTAAGTCAGGTGTTGGAAGAATTCAAAGACATGCTTGAAGATACACAAAACATGTTCAATTCTGTATGCAAGAGGCTCATTTATAACGAACAAGAGACTGAGTTAGAGGATAAAATATATAGTATAGATAAAAAAGTAAATGAGTTAGAAAGGAATATTCGAAAAAGAATAATCGAACATCTTGCTATTCAGCCGTCGGTAGATCTATCTACCAGCCTACTTTTAATGAGTGTAGTTAAAGATGCTGAAAGACTAGGAGACTATTCGAAGAATCTTCTTCAAGTATCTAGCCTCCTACAAAAACCCATAGATAAAAATATATATACCGGGTTATTCAATAACATCGAAAAAGAAATATCAGAGCTTTTCCAAAAAACCAAAGAGGCGTTTATTGAATCAGACGAGGATAAGGCGACTTTATCGTGGCATTATGAAACGAAAATAGCTAAACACTGCGACGAAACTATTGAAAAACTAGCGAAAGGCAATCTATCCGTGAACGAGTCTGTGTGTTTCACTCTCATGGCCAGATATTTTAAACGCATAACAGCGCATTTAACGAGTATTGCAACGTCAGTAATATTGCCTTTATCTGACCTGGATTATTTTGACGAGAAAAGAAAGCCAAGCTGAAGCTTGATTATTCTAGAAATTTTTCAATGGCCTTTTTCAAAATTGCCTTTGCGCCTTTATATTCAACCTTTCTAATTGCCTCTCTAGGTGTGAACCACTTCCCATCCTGTATCTCTTCATAAAGTATCTTCAAGTTCTCATTACTTTTGAGTTTAAATAAATAGATATATACTGTCTTAAATATTAATTTGCCCTTTAACCGATAAAAATATTGGATCTCTCCTGTTTTATCAATAAGCTCAATATCTCTTAGTCCTACCTCTTCAGCTATTTCTCTTATAGCTGCGTCTTTTGAACTCTCACCTTTATCTATCTTACCTTTCGGCCAGGTCCATCGGCCGTATGAGTCCTTTATAAGGAGGACCTCTGGGCTTTTCTCTTCCCACTTCATTACTATCCCGCCTGCTGAAAACTCTAGATGGGTCATATTTTATAACTATCTACCCATAATCCACAAAAACATGTAACCTATAATAAAGACAGCTATCATAGCTACTACGTCCCAGCCCATCTTCAAAATAGCCTTTCTAGAGCGGTATATTATGCTTACAATGACGATACCGGTCATAATAATGGCCATAGAAATCAGAATCAGATGAATGTATGCAATAGAAGCAAAAAGGCTTTTCTCAACCCAAAATAGATCACATAAAGGGATAATCATGATATCAAATAGGTTGCTTCCCAGGATGTTGCCTATTGCCATATTAATAGAACCCATCCTCAGCGCACTGATTGAAACTATCATTTCAGGGAAAGAGGTCGCAATTGCCAAGAATACAGATCCCACCAATGCCCCTGACCAATCCATTACCTCTACGATCTGATTCCCGATATTAGCCAGCCACACCCCAGCTATTACTACTACAAGGAAATAAAATAAAAATCCAACTACACTAACAACGAGACTCTTTTTCTGGCTTGGAGATTTAACACTTTGCTCCTGAGGTCCTTTCTTCTCATAAGAAAACACAAGCCAAAGCGATATTAAATATATCACCACAATAAAAATACTCTCTATACCCATATTAAAAAACATGAATCCTTCTTTTAACTGTATCCTGGCTATAAATCCAAATATAATACTAGCTAAAAGAATCACAGTCATACCTGCATATAGGATATGGGTGCTCCTTGCCTTGTACATGATAGGGCCTTCTCCCTGGATTATATCCAATATAACAATAATCATCAGGTTTATGACAAGTGTACCAAGTACATCCCCAACTGCCAAATCAATAGACCCAACAGATACAATAGCTCCCAGACTAGTGACAAATTCAGGTAAAGAGGTAGCCGTGGCTAAGAGGATAGCTCCGATAAATAGCCTGGACAGATTAAACCTAGAGGAGATATAATCCCCGTATTTACATAACTTGTAACCGGCTATTATCAATACACAGCTACAAATAAAAAATTTCAGCCATACAATTAAAACACCCATCACTAAAAATCCTCCGTTTATAATTATAGCAGATAAAAACTCCCGCAACAAATACTTTGTACCGTTTGCTACTTGATTTTTCCGCCCCTTTGGAGCAAACGGTACAAAAAAAACTAGCCCAGGGGACACTTTTAATCTTGAAAAAGGGGACAGGTTGAGCACGAATTCGCAAACGGTACAATTTGGTTGACAATAATCTTTTGAAATGGCAGTATAATACAATAAAGAAAGGTGGTGCGATATGGCTGTGGAAAAAGTTGGTGAAAAATACAGATGCAATGTTTGTGGTAATGAAGTTACTGTTACAAAAGTAGGCGGCGGGGAACTTGTTTGCTGCGGGCAGCCTATGGAAAAAATATCAGGATAAATAATAAGGAGGTATAAACTTTATGGGGAAAGCTGTGATGGGAAAGACTATAAAAGGGACACAAACGGAAAAAAACTTACTGGCTTCTTTTGCCGGTGAATCTCAGGCAAGAAACCGATACACGTACTTTGCCTCTGTGGCCAAAAAGGCAGGTTTCGAGCAGATAGCTGCCATATTCTTGGAAACTGCTGACAATGAAAAAGAACATGCCAAAAGGTTTTTTAAGCTTTTGGAAGGCGGGGAACTGGAAATCCAGGCATCTTATCCGGCAGGCGTGATAGGAGACACTGCGCAAAACTTGGCAGCAGCAGCTTCCGGAGAAAACCTTGAATGGACAAAGCTCTATAAAGAGGCGGAAGAAACCGCACGGAAAGAAGGTTTTGAAGAAGTAGCGAGCCAATTTAAAGAGATAGCTGAAGTAGAAGAAGAACATGAGAAAAGATATAGAAAGCTACTTAAGAATGTAAAAGAAGGCAAGGTATTCAAAAGTAATACTGTGGTAAAATGGAAATGCCGCAACTGTGGATATATCCATGAAGGTAAAGAGGCACCTGATAAATGCCCGGCCTGCGAACATCCTCAAGCATATTACGAATTACTTTGTGAGAACTACTGATGAATGTATTAGGGATAAATGGCAGCCCAAGGATCGACGGTAATACAGATATTGTGCTTGATAATGCCCTGGAGGGCGCCAAGACTACTGGGGCTAAGACAGATAAGATCATCCTGAATACACTTAGATTTTCTCCCTGTCAAGAATGTGAGGATATGCCGGACGACGGAAGTTGTATAGTCAAAGATGATATGCAGCCCCTTTATAAAAAGGTCGACCAGGCAGATGTTGTAATCCTAGCCTCTCCCATATTCTTTGGCTCTTTGAGCGCTCAGACTAAAATGATGATAGACCGTTTTCAGTGTCTCTGGAGGGCGAAATATATCTTGAAAAAAGATATATCCAGGAAAAAAAGAAAGGGAATATTCATATCAGTAGAGGCATCTACCAGGGAAGACTTCTTTATGAATGCTAAATCTATTGTCAAAAATCTATTTGCTACTATTAATGCTGAATATACGGGAGAACTCCTTTGCTCAGGACTCGATGAAAAAGGAAGCATATTAAAGCATCAGGATTTTTTAAAAAAGGCTTTTGAACTAGGCAAAAAAGTAGGGCAGGTTTAAACCTGCCCTACTTTTACATCCATCTTTCTATTCTTTTCTAACTCCCCGATTGGTCATTTGAATTGCAAGGCTTTCTCTATCTTGATAATAAGAGACTCCTTTTCAATGGGCTTTACGATATAATCTACCACCCCTTTCTTATATGCCTTAAGTTTATCTCTACTTTTGTCTAATGCGGAAATAATAATAATAGGTATGGTCTTGCCAAGGAGGTCTTTATTTAACATCTCACACGCATCAATACCTCCTACTACAGGCATAACTATATCAAGCAGTATCAGATCCGGCCTAAAGTTATTTACGTGAGATATAATATCTTTTGCGCTTGATAAAGCCAAAATCTCATATTTACCTGTCTCTTCCAGGTTCAACTTCACTATTTTAAGAAAATCCACTTCGTCATCAACAACCATTATTTTTTTCTTCTCCACATTATCCTCCTTTTAACATCTCCAACCTATATCTTTACATCAAACTTTCCAATAAAGTATACACCATCTTGTCATCAAATTCAAAAACATCTTTTATTGTTTGCTACTTAATGGTGGGATTATATCTTTAAAGCTACAATAACCGTAGTGCCTTCATCTTTCCGGCTTTTTATATCTATTACCCCTTTATGCATATCGATTATATTCTTTGCAATCGTAAGGCCTAAGCCGGCTCCATCTCTAGGCCCTCTAGTAGTAAAGAATGGGTCAAAAACTATTCTTAGATCTTCTTCAGGGATACCAATGCCTGTATCTTCTATCTCTGTAACCATGACTTTCTCTCCGGGCACAAACCGGTCCCTGTTCCCTTTCTCTATTTTACCGGCCAGCTTATCTATCTCTTTTACATAAGTACGTAAAAATAGCTTTCCTCTTTTAGCCATAGATTGAGCCGCATTCAATAGTAAATTCGTAAACACCTGCCGCATCTTCTCTTTATCTACCAAGGCCCTTGGTAAATTCTCAGACAGTTCTTCAATTATCTCTATGTTTTTACTATATTCTATTAAGACCAAAGAGTCCTTTAATATAACATTAATCTCCTCGGGCTTTAAGTTTAATTCTCTGGCCCTGGAAAAATCAACAAGGCCGTTTATAATATTATCTGCCCGCTTGACGCTATTTTTTATCGTACCTAAAATTTCAAAGACATTCGTGTCTTTCTGCGATAGGACAGTCTCCAGATAGTTGGCTGCCTGAATTATTATCCCAAGAGGATTCTTTACCTCATGCGCTACACCAGCAGCCATCCTGCTAAGGGCCTCGGTTTTTTCAACCTGAATAAGCATTTCTTGAGTCTCTTTAAGCTTGGCATATGCTATCTTCAATTCCTTTTCAGCCCGTTCCTTTTCTTTTTTCGCATTATGTCTCTCAAGGGCATTTCCAACAATCAAAGGCAATACCTCTTCATACGTCTCATCCTTCACCACATAATCATACGCCCCTTCTTTCATAATATCTACTGCTACCTTTTCGCTTCCGGCAGAGGTAACTACAATAAACGGCAGATCCCTACCTTTTTCTTTCATCTTTTTTAATATATCCAAGGCGCTCGAACCAGGCAACCTATAGTCACAGAGCACTAAATCATAATCTCCGTCAATTACCGCCTTCAGCCCTTGCTTAGGGTCGCCCAAAGAATCCACCTGCCAGTCTTTAGAGGCTAATGCTAATACGTCTTTGGTAATCAAAACATGGTCAGGATTATCTTCGATAAGCAATATCTTTACAGACATGAAATGCTCCTATTCCCCGCTGCTATTAGGCGAATTGATATTCAATAGGCCCCAATATAGGCCTATCTGTTTTACTACAGCAACAAATTTTTCAAACTCAACAGGCTTTTGTATGTAACTGTTACATCCGTAATTATAACCTTTTACTACATCCTCATCCCTCTTTGAAACAGTCAGCAGTATTGTAGGTATCCTTTTCAAATCAGGGTCTGTTTTTAACTTTTTCAGGACCTCCAGGCCGTTTTTCTTCGGCAGATTTATATCCAACAATATCAAACCCGGCTTGAACGCCTCTTTTGAATCCTGATACTTACCCTTACGTTCTAAAAAATCAATTGCCTCATTACCGTCTCTTACTATAAACAATTCATTAATCACCCCTGCCTGTTGCAAGGCCTCTTTGGTTATCTCAATATGATCAAGGTTATCTTCTACAAGTAAAATTTTCACAATCTTATGATCTACCGTCATGTTCTCTCCTTTCTTTAGACTTATCTTTTACGGTCAAATAAAACGTCGCACCTTCTCCTACCTTGGATTCAATCCATACCCTGCCGCCATTATTCTCTATTATCTTTTTTACTATGGTGAGGCCTGCACCTGTCCCTTCATGATCTTCTCTTCTGCCCAACCTCTGGAAAATCTTGAATACTGTATCAAAATACTGCTCCTCTATGCCCGGGCCATTATCCTTTACGTAAAATTCATAAAAACCGTTTTTCTCTATACACCCTATATCTATTTGAGGCGGTTCCTTATCCGCAAATTTTATGGAATTAGAAATAAGATTTAGAAACACCTCTGTCAATCTTACACGGTCATAAGAAAGTCTCGGAAGTTTGTTATGAATAATTATATTGGCCTTCTTTTCGTCTATTGCGCCTCCCAGCCTCATTTTGACCTCATCTATAAGGTCATCCATCTCTATCTCCTCAACAGGATTTTTGCTCCTGTCAATACGGGATATCTCTAAAAGGTCTTCAATAAGATTCTGCATTGTCGAGGCATTTACCCGTACCCGTTCGATGTAGTGCTTTCCTCTATCATCCAGTTTATCTCCGTAACGCATCTCCAAAAATTTAGAGAAGGCATCCACTGTCCTCAATGGTTCTTTTAAATCATGCGATATTGTATAGGTAAACTCATCAAGCTCTTTATAAGCACTCTCTAATTCATCTCTCCTTCTCTCTGCTATTAGACGGGATTCTTTTTCCTTCTGCATATAGAGAGTTAAATCATCCGACATCTTATTAAACGACTCAGCCAGTTTGCCTATTTCATCCATAGACTCCACTTTTATCCTATAAGAAACATCTCCCTTGGATATTTCCTGTGTGGCTTTAAGCAACTGAAGGATCGGCCTAGACAATGCCTTGCCTATAAAAAAAACCATAAAAAAACTAATAGCTACCCCTGTAAATATGCCTGCCCATATTATTTTCTGATTCTGCTTTGCCATAATGAGCATATTTATATCGACTGCCTTAATCTTAGCCTTGATATCATTGGCCATTTTATTTAAGGCATCGTTAGTCTCTTTTGCTGCTAGCACAGCAACCATTTCCATATCAATAGAAGTAGAACCGGTAGGATCATATTCATATGCATCGACATAATTAATGACAGCTACCCTAAAGCGTTTGGCAGACCTTATAAACCCAGCCACAACATCCTTTCTTTCCTCTTCGACTAAATCCTTTAACTCTTCAGATTCTTTAATCAGCTCGCTTAAGTTCTCTATTGCCGAATTAATATCAACTTCTTGTTCTTTTGTAAAAAGAGAGAAGCTATCTTTAATATTCAAGAACTCTTGCCTTATAGCGGTTGCCCTATCCAATACAGGCCTTTCATGTACCATGACATAAGATAGGCCCTTGATAATATTCCCAGTGCCTACCAAAGATATAAGACCTATTACCAGTACAATAATGGCCATTATAGATAAAGCTAAAATACGAGTAGCCCTAAATGATAAAACCGTAATCCACCTCTCTGGTTCTATTGTATATATTGACCTACTTCTGCTCTATGTGAAACTTTAATACACTAGTCGTTCCGCTAATATATCCAGATCTATCCCCACTGTTATGACACCGATGGTATTTTTACTATACGGGTCAATGATAGGTACAGAAAGCTGGATTAAAAATCGCTGTGTACTCTCATCAAACTGAGACTCGCTAATAAAAATAGTGCCTTTTCCTTCATCAAAAGATTTAATAAATTTATCTTCATCTCCCTGCCAGTAATCCGTAGTCTTATCTGTCTCTCCTACAATACAGCCCTGTTTATCCATAACGAATATCTCGGGATAAAGGTCTTTATCCTTCTCCTGGATTTCCTTCAGGTAATTGGCGCAGGGATTATCCAAGAACCCATTTATCCATTCATCTATTCCCTCTATTGCTCGCCATCTCTTATCTAATTGTATTATCTCATCTAAGGACCCTGTCGCTTCTTCATTCGCCTCCCTCACTGCATTAACTATTACTGGATTCTTCACCCAAACCAGGACCTCTTGTTTCGCTATACGCTTGATAATGCCGATTAGTGCATCTTCATCTGCACAGGCAAAACTTATAAATTTTAAAAAAAGTGCTGCTAATATAAAAGGTGTTACTCTCTTCGCCATTTACTATTCTCCAAACTCCAGTGTAAGCACCTCAGTTACATCTCCACAGCCATAAAGGGGTTGGGTGGTTGTTGGATCAGGGCTCCTTCCTGCAATCTCATACCTGGTAATCCCGAACTGATAACTTTTACCTGGAACAAACTGAATATCATCTGCATTCCCTGTATTTAGAAGACGCCTAAACTCTATAGCCCACCTGCCACTAGACCAACTACCCTTTGCCCTGATGTCTGCACGGCTTCCTGTGGGAGTCTGATTTTCAAAATTCGGCACGATATCTCCCTTATACTCTATAAATAAGACATCTTTATAAGCTGCTCTCCCTTCATCTCCTAGTCTCTGTAAATACATAGTGCTGCCAGATTTACTAGTTAGCTCTCTGGCTTTGGGGTTTTTGATCAAAGCCAACGCCTGAATCTTATCATCTGCAAAACCTACTGGATCTGTCCTGCAAGCCTTCCAAAACCATACATCTGTTATATAAGGATCGTCAGAGTATACACTCAAATCCACAGGTGCTGGTTCCATATTCCATTTAAAGACAAAAGTATCTTCTCTGGAAGGGCCAGTTTTATACATATCTGCATCCTTGTCCCATATCCACTCCTTATGCATCCTTGACTCGTCAGGATCGGGGAATGTAACCAAAAAGAAAATCTCCTCATCCGTGTAGGCTGCCTTCAATGTTATATCAATATCTGCAATATCATCGTGGCTAACTATTGCCTGCACCTCCTCCCACAAAGACTCATCTGGCTTTCCGTCAATTACCGGTGCCTGGGTTATCTTTTCAGCAACTACCCTCTGATCACCATAGGAGGTGTTACTAACGAAAAGATATACTAATACCATCAACATAAAAACTATTTTCTTTTTCATGTCTTTCTCTCCTTATTTAATCTTAGGTTAAAACCTATCCTCTATAAAAACCTTCTTTCAAGGTAAAAGTATACTTACTTTTTCAAAAATGGCAAATTTTTTAATAAAATTAATCTTGGATGGTTATAAGGATAGGTTTACCTAAAGAAGCTGTCTTATGATCTTCGGCATGACATCTTTTTCTAATTGTTCCAGGTCAAAGGGCTTGGTTATATAATCACTGGCCCCGTACATCTTAGCCAGTTCAATCACCCCTTTATCTCCGACACCTGTCAGCATAATAACTTTAGCCTTATCGTCTATCTTTTTTATCTCCTGCAAGATGTCTAACCCAAACTGGCCGGGCATTATTATCATGTCCAGAAGTATTATATTCGGGCGCTCGTCTCTTACGATAGACAGTCCTTTTTCACCGTCGGTAGCTATAAAGACCTGGTAATCTCTCTTAGAGAAAAAGTTCTTGAAGAAATCACATAAAGAAAGGTCGTCATCTATTATTAATAATTTAACCATCGTTCCAATTATACGCTATGAATCAAAAAAATCAAAATAAAATCTACCTAACTATCCTATACGTAGGATAGGCGAAGTTTATCTTCTCCTCTTTTTCAAAATCATTTAATATTGCCCGGCACAGGTTATCGTGAGTAGTACGGCGCCTTCTTGCCTCTGTTAAATAGCGAAGCACCAATGCTACGCCGTTATCTCCGATATCCACATATACGATAGGCGCCATTTTTTCGTAATAAATCATATAATGACTCGTCATCCGCTTAATTGCCTTTTTAAACACTTCTTCCATGCCTTCGACTTCCTTCTTACCGTGAGAAAGCATAATCTCCTCTGCCCGTTTCCAATCGCTCTCGAATGTAACTAAGATCTTTATCTCATTCCAAATAAATTCAAAACCCCGGCTGTAATTATAATTTTCCTTTTTAAATATTGCGCTATTGGGGACGTTGACTATCCTGCCAGTACTCTGGTCGGCATGCACCCAGTTGCCTATCTCAAGTAGAGACGTCTGAAAAAGACGAATATCTATTACATCACCTTTGACGCCGCCCAGTTCTATCCTGTCTCCGACGGCAAATGGCTTGCGTACAAGTATAAGGAACCAGCCTGCTATGCAAAGTATTACCTCTTGTAAGGCCAAGGCCACGCCGGCGCTTATTGCACTAAGGAATATCGTTATTGAACTAATATTATGGATCCAGACATATACGACGGATAATATAATTATGAAATTAAATATATATGTGACATTCTTTCTTGTTATATATCTTACCCTTAGCTCTTTTATGCGTCTATTTATAATAGAGCCCGAAAGAAAAATCAGAAGATAGCCTGTAAATAAGATCAGCGCTGTATGCAATAATTTCCTGTAAATAATATTCTGCCTCTGCCTGATCTTTGATTCGGCTATGGCTGCCCTTTCCCGAGCCAACTTTAACTCTTCTTCTGCAAGCAATGCCTTTTTCTGGGCAGCCAACATCTTTTCTTCAGTTATCTTTACTGTTTCTTTGGCAGCCTGCGCCTCTTTTTCTTTTTGCTCAGCTTTCTGGATGGCCTTCCTAATCTCTTCTCTACTTGTGGCTATTTCTTTTACGACCTCTACCTCTTTTTTGGCCACCTCAGCCTCTTGAACCTTCATCTCTGCTTTTTTCTTTTCAAGCTCTACTGTCTTCTTTTGGACTTCAGCCTCTTTTTTTGCTGCTTCTGCCTCGGTCTTGACCTCGTGGGTCTCTTGTTTTGCCTCTTCTATCTTTATCTCTTCTTCTTTAATAACCTGCGCCAAGCAAAAACTGCCGGATAAGATATGCAATAAAGAAAATAATATAATAAATACAATGTAACTGATTTTCCTGAATTTTGTATTCATATATATCTCCTTTTCCGTCACTATCCTTCTGTTAGAATGTTAAAAGTTTCTTTATTATCAGGGGTTGAAAGGACAACTTTTACAGGACAACCGCCTACACAGGCAGTAGCGTAAATATAATTGATATTAATACCGTTTCGGGCTAAAAGCTCGGAAATATTCTTTAAGGCGCCGGGCTTATTTTCTAATTCTACAATCAAAACATCATTTTCCATAATATCGTGGAAACCCTGGTCCAAAAAGGCATCAATGGCAGTCTTATTATTATCCGTTATGAACATAAGACCTGCGCGTTGTCCGACTTCTGTAGTATATCCCAAAATCGCCTCGATATTAATGCTGTTATTGACCAAAAAAGAAGTTATCCTCGCCAACACACCCGGTTCATTAATAACCCCTAAAGAAATCTCTTTTCCCAATGTTACTCTCTTTATCATCTTATATCTCCTTTCAAACTCTTTCTATGAGCAAGCTTTATCATAAAAAAGAATCCAAATTGATAAGTAATGGCTATATTGTACAGCATGCCTCTATTATTCTCAATAAATATTTCAAGCAATTTTTAATGGGGTACAAAAATACAGGAAGGATATTCCAAATACAGTCGTACCGTTTGCTACTCAATTTTTTCTTTTATCTATTGAGCAAACGGTACGCTTATTACAATACACTTATTATTTTTTGCTGCGTTTTCTATAACTAAGTCCGGCTAAACCTAAAAGGCCACTACCTAAAAGAACCATAGTTGTAGGTTCGGGAGTGGAATGGCCAGAATCAGGTTTATCCTTACCAGGACTGCAGTTATCTCCACAATGGGGACCGCAATGATGTCCGCCGCGAGGACCGTAATGATATCCGCGAGCAAAGGCTACCCCTGTCATTCCTAAAATAAAAATGACAATGAGCATTGAGCAAAAAAGTTTTTTCACTTCTTTCACCCCCCTTTATTAGACAATACCACTAATATTAAGCATTTTTCGTACCAAAATAGCTGAAACCCACGAAAATCATTACAACTTCTTTATTTATAATTGGTTACGATATTATGGCGAGTGGGAATTCAATACTGCAGGTAAGTAGAAAGTGACTACTCTAATATACAATGTGTTGAAAATAATGGACAATTGCTAACTTCCGCTTTATTCTAATTATATCACTCTCATGCAAAAACGAAAAAAAGGCTTTATCAAGCTATAAGCCTGATAAAGCCAGATTTTTCAGAACAATTATTTTAAAACGACGTCAAATTATTATCTTCCAGCCTGCTCCTGCGTAACGTCGCCTCCTTCTTCTTCCCCTATGTCTCCCTGAGAAACAGTACCTTGCCCCTTATCCCCCTGCTGCTTGTCTCCTCCAGCAAAAGCTTGGGTAGTTATTGCGCCTAAAAGCGCCAAACTCAAAGTAATAACAATTAGCTTTTTCACAGTCTTTCCTCCTTTCCTCTAAATATGAA
>JAHJHC010000123.1 GCA_018824145.1 Candidatus Omnitrophota bacterium
CAAATTCTAATCGACAGTCAAGTTATTGTTTGTATATTACTGCGTGCAACTCTGATAAATTATTCGACGATATTAAAGAATTTGGAACGGGGCGGGCATGGTGTCTTTTTGCCAGAGGGCTAGCGCTGTCTGGCACTGGAATAATTTTGCCGTCCGCTACGGTCCGCCTGAGGCGGATCCTTGCGGACTTTTGCCAAAATTTTCCTGATGTGCCAAACAGCCCTGGCCCTCTGGCAAAAAGACGAGCGAGCACAAAAACAGAGCAAAATTTTCTCGCTGGGAAAATTTTGCGTCCCCGAGACCTACCGGCCTGAGTGCCAGCGTGTAACATAATGTCAAAATATTATAAATCTAGATAGCTATATTCGATTCTTTTCAAATTTGATGCGGTCTCGTCCTATAAGCTCCTCTAGCTCTGTAATCATAGTATTGGTAGGAGTTACGAAAAAACCTTTATCAACCAGTATGCGGTAATTGCCATTTTTCTTGGTTGAAACATTAAGGTAGACAGGAATATTTCCTTTATATTTTTCAAACACATCTTTTAACCTTTTAAAAATCTCATCTTCCGTGCCAAGCGCAAAAATTTCCACGGACATTGTCTTTGTAAAACGCAATCTTGCTTCTTCGATCGGGACCATATCTTCTACGATTATCTTGGGCCTCTCTTCTTTTATGTTCAACCTCCCGATTACGAAAACTGCAAAATTCGGTCTTATAAATTTCGAGACATTCTTATAAGAAGAAGGAAAGACCAAAACTTCAATACTACCTTCCATATCCTCCATCATTAAAATTGCCATTTTCTCTCCGGTACGTTTGGTAGTAGTATTTTTAATCTTGTTTATTATCCCGCCAAACGTAACCTTTGTGCCGTCTTCCAGATCACTAAGCCCGCTACTCGGGGCCGTAGAATATTCTCTTAAAAGCTTCTCGTGTCTAGCCAGGGGGTGACCTGTTATATAAAATCCCAGCATTTCCTTTTCAAAGTTTAAAAGCTGGCTCTCAGGCCACTCTTTTATAGAAGGGATATCTTCCTTACTCTGAGCGCTGCCAAAAAGTAACATCTGGCCGCGCGTCTTTTCTTTTTGTATGGCATTAGCCCTATCTATAACCTTATTAAGTATTGCCATCATCTGAGACCTTTTAAGATCAAAGTTATCAAATGCCCCGCATTTAATAAGGCTCTCCATTACCTTTTTATTGACCAGCCGTGAATCCGTATGTTCACAAAATTTCCACAACGATTTAAAATGGCCGTGTTTTTCCCTCATCTCAATAATAGAGTCTATGGCGCCCTTACCTACGTTTTTAATAGCACCCAGTCCAAATCGCACTGCGTCCCTACCGACCATCGTAAAGTCTGCAAAACTCTCATTGACATCGGGAGGCAAAATATTTATGTTCATCCGCTCTGCCTCATCTATATACTGAACCACCTTGTCCTTGTTATCTTTTTCACTCGTAAGAAGGGCAGTTATAAATTCAACAGGATAATTAGCCTTTAGATATGCGGTCCTATATGATATCATTGCATACGCGGTAGAATGGCTCTTGTTGAACCCATATCCTGCAAAATGTTCTATTAAACTGAATATCTTCTCGGCTACCCGTTTATCGACCTTGTTTTTTATTGCCCCTTCTATAAACACTCTCCTCTGCTGATCCATAATCTCTGGCGTCTTCTTTCCGATTGCGCGTCGTAAAAGATCTGCCTGAGCAAGAGAAAAACCAGCTAGGCTGGAGACAATCATCATTACCTGTTCCTGATAAACTATAATGCCGTGAGTCTCTTTCAGCATAGACTCCAGGAGCGGATGGTCATATATTACTTCTATCTCACCGTGGCGTCTTTTCATGAAATCATCGAGCATACCGCTACCTATCGGACCCGGCCTATAAAGAGCAAGAAGCGCTATAAGGTCTACAAATTTATTGGGTCTCAACTTCTTCAACAAATCCCTCATCCCTGAACTTTCTAACTGAAATATACCTATCGTATCAGCTTTACCAAGGAGCTTAAAAGTTTTTATGTCATCCATAGATATATCTTCTATCTTCAAATCCATATTATTGACTTGATTTACTATCTTTATGGCCTCCTGAATGACTGTCAAAGTCCTTAACCCTAAAAAATCCATCTTCAGGAGCCCTATCTTTTCAAGAGACCCCATAGCATACCCGGTTGAAATCTGACCGTCGCCTGTCTGG
The DNA here is from genome assembly GCA_018824145.1 of Candidatus Omnitrophota bacterium. GTDB lineage: Bacteria > Omnitrophota > Gorgyraeia > Gorgyraeales > Gorgyraeaceae > JAHJHC01. The sequence continues at coordinate 2,212 of JAHJHC010000123.1, forward strand.
AAAAGCGGCACATGGTTTGTAAGAGGGTCTTCGCTTATTACAACGCCTGCGGCATGAGTCGAGGCATGCCGTGTAAGTCCTTCCAGATGTCTCGAAGTATCTATAATGTCCTTTACCCTCGGATCCTGATCATAAAGACTCTTCAACTCAGGTTCCTGCTCAAAGGCAAGTTCCAATGTCATATTAGGGTCCACAGGCACGATCTTTGCAATTTTATCCACATCGCCATAAGGCATGTTCATGACCCGCCCCACATCTCTTATGACTGCCTTTGCCGCCATTGTTCCGAATGTTATTATCTGGGCCACATTTTTCTGGCCGTATTTCTGTATAACGTAATCTATTACCTCGCTTCTACGCTCATAGCAAAAATCAATATCTATATCAGGCATCGTAACCCGTTCCTGATTTAAGAATCTTTCAAAAAGAAGATTATACCTTAAAGGATCTATGTCTGTTATGCCTAAACAATAGCTTACGATACTGCCTGCTGCAGAACCTCTACCAGGTCCGACAGCTATGCGTTTACTTTTTGCGTAACTTACAAAATCCCACGCTATAAGAAAATAACTGGTATATCCGGCTTTATTAATTACATTAAGTTCGTATTCGAGCCGCTCTCGGTGCAGAGATGTTATATTGCTATATCTTTCCTTCATCCCTTCCTCGCAAAGATCCCTCAAATATTGCTCACGGCCACCAACACCTTCAGGGACCGAATAGTGAGGCAAATATGTCTTTGAAAAATCCAATTCCAGATTGCATCTTTCCGTGATCTTGATTGTATTCGAAATGGCCTCGGGGACATCCTTAAACAAGGCCTTCATTTCTTCCGGGGATTTAAAATAAAACTGGTCTGTCTGGAGTCTCATGCGATTCGGGTCATCCAGGGTAGTTTGAGTCTGAATGCAAAGCAGCGCCTCGTGGGCCTTAGCGCTGTCTTTAGTAAGATAATGGACATCATTTGTAGCTACCAGTCCTATATCCAATTCTTTGCCTAATTTTATAAGGGCGTCATTCACCTTTTTCTGTTCTTCGATTGAATTATCCTGCAGTTCGAAATAAAAATTATCCTTGCCTAATATCTTTTGGTATTCACCTGCTATTTCAGAGATCCTGTCCAGTCTGTCGTTAAGAGCATATTTTGCAACCTCACCTTTAAGACAACTTGAAAGGGCTATGAGTCCGTCTGAATATTGCGCCAAGATTTCCTTGTCGATCCTGGGTCTGTAATAGAATCCTTCAAGATATCCTATGGAAACAAGTTTCATCAGATTTTTATATCCCGTCTCATCCTTAACCAAAAGTATAAGGTGGTGGTTCGAGACATCGCCCGAACTAGAGACAGTTTTATCAAATCGGCTTTTAGTGGCGACATAGACTTCAGACCCTATAATAGGCTTTACGCCATTCTGCATACAGGCCTGGTAAAATTCAATGGCGCCAAACATGTTGCCATGGTCAGTTATAGCAAGTGCCGGCATCTTCATGCGCCGTGCGCTATCAACCAATTTTTTTATTACACAAGCTCCGTCGAGAAGACTATATTGGGTATGAACATGAAGGTGGACAAAATCGGAGTGAAACATCGTAGAAAGTAAAAAGTCAAAAGTAAAAAGGCAAAACTAAAACTCAAATATCCATCTTTATAAAAGCATTTGAATTTTTAATTCTAGTTTTTACTTTTTCGTTTTGACTTTTGAATTTTATTTCCCCATCCCTACTCTTTGCACACGCTGCATCAATTTACCTTCGGTCTTAATAGAAGGGGCTATAATGATTTCGGTTAACTGCATCTCTCTTATATCTCTGGCGCCGATATTACCCATGGATGTCATAAGCGCACCTACTAGATTCTGGGAGCCATCGTCAAGTCTTGCAGGTCCCAAGAGTATCTCTTCCAAAGTTCCTGTAGTACCGACATGGATACGCGTCCCTCTCGGCAGATTCGCATGCGGTGTAGCCATGCCCCAATGATATCCTCTTCCAGGTGCCTCTTTTGCTCTTGCAAAGGCTGAACCTACCATTACAGCATCCGCGCCACTGGCAAAGGCCTTGCAAATATCACCGCCTGAATCCATACCCCCATCTGTAATAATAGGAATATAGACACCTCTCTTCTTGTAGTGAAAATCACGCGCTTGAGCTACATCCGAAGTCGCTGTAACTTGAGGGACTCCTATTCCGAGAACGCCTCTGGTAGTACAAGCTGCCCCTGGACCAATACCGACTAAAATCGCGCTAGGGTTGGTCTCCATCAACTCAAGTGCAACATTATACGTAACGCAATTACCTAAAATAACAGGCATATCCATGGATTTGATGAATTTCTTCAAATCTATGACCTTATATTCTGTTGAAACATGATGCACACTTATAACAGTCGACTGCACGACAAATACGTCTGCACCTGCCTCTTGAGCAATTTCCCCAAACCGCTCCGCATTCTGCGGGACAGTGCTTACCGCAGCCGTAGCCTTTTTACTCTTTATCTCCTGTATTCTTTTTTTAATCAGTTTCTCTTTTACAGGTTTTACATATAGGGACTGGACAAGTTTTGTAGCCTCGAGGGGATTCGCATTTGCTATCTTTTTCAGAATCTCGTCCGGATTTTCATAACGGGTCTGTACTCCATCCAGATTCAAAATAGCTATTCCTCCGAGCCTACTCATTTCTATCGCAAATCCAACATCTACCACACCGTCCATCGCAGCTGCCAGTATAGGCACTTTGTATTTTTTATTACCCATCTCCCAACTGGTATTTACTTCATTAGGATTTACTGTGATAGCACCCGGCACAAGCGCTATCTCATCAAAACCATAGCACCGCCGCGCCTTCCTGCCTCTTCCGACCCACATACCCATTGTGTGTACCTCCGTTATAATTCCTATAATAAACTTTTATGTTGTGTATGATATAGCAATATTAGACTAAAGTCAAGATGATAATGCCTTCGGAATATACTATTTGAAAAGTGGGGTTACACTTTTAGCACCCAGGCTAGCAGGTCTTGGGGCTTCTTTTCTGCGAGCGGGCATGGTGTCTTTTTGGCTGGCAGGGCTAGTGCCTTCGGCACTGAAACATTTTGCCGTCCGCTACGGTTTACGGCTCACAAATTTGCGAAATTCCCTTCGGTCAGTTTCGCAAATTTGTGAGCCGTAACTCCTTGCGGACTTTTGGCAAAACATTTCTAATGTGCCGAAGGCACTAGCCCTGCCAGCCAAAAAGACGAGCGAGCAGAAAAACAGAGTAAAATTGCCACGCTGGGGCAATTTTACGTCCCCAAGA
>JAHJHC010000124.1 GCA_018824145.1 Candidatus Omnitrophota bacterium
AATCTCGCCTTTTAATTTTTTTACAAGCTCTACTGTTGCGCTTAGAGTGCCGCCTGTGGCTAGGAGGTCGTCTATTAATAAAACTCTTGCCCCGGGTTGAAATGCATCTTCATGTATCTCCAGGGTATCTTTTCCATACTCCAGCGAATATGCTGCACTAAAGGTTTTAGATGGTAACTTCCCCTTTTTTCTCACAGGCACTACACTAGCCCCAAGCTTATATGCCAGGGCCCCGCCAAAAATAAATCCCCTTGATTCAACAGCTACAACTACATCGATTTTTTTATCCGCATATCGCTCGGATAAGACATCAATGACTTCCTTGAATTTTTCTTTATTGCTCAACAGCGTCGTGATGTCTCTGAAAAGAATTCCCTCTTTAGGAAAATCCGGTATATTGCGAATATATTTTTTTAAATCATCCATAGTAACCTCCCCTAATAGCCTTCCGCTTCTCCGCTCTGCTGAACAATGTAGATCCTCAATTTTTCAAGAGCAGCGCTTTCTATCTGCCTTACCCTTTCTCTGGTTATCCCAAAGACCTTTGCCGTTTCTCCCAATGTATGGGTCGTACCGTCACTCAGACCAAACCGCAGATCCAGAATTTTCTTCTCTCTATCATTCATGCGCTCCAATAACTCATCGACCCTTTCCCTGCGGAAGACCTCGGTTATCCTATCCACAGGAGAAGCGCTTGACTCATCTTCTATAAGATCCATAAACTGGCCTGACCCGTCGTCGCCGATAGGGGCGTCTAACGATGAGACCTTTGTAGCAACCTCATTTATCTGACGGACTTTCTTTATCGGCAGGCGCATCTTCTTTGCAACCTCTTTCATCTTGGGTTTCCTGCCGTATTTCTGCGTTAGCTGCTCTGTAATCCTTTTCCACCTGTTTATTATCTCTGTCATATATACAGGCACCCGGATAGTCTTGCCTTGATTTGCAATAGCCCTGGTTACATATTGTTTTATCCACCACGCTGCGTACGTTGAGAAGCGATATCCCTTATAAGGATTATACTTTTTTACTGCCTTGATAAGCCCGAGATTGCCTTCCTCTATAAGATCCATCATAGGGACTCCGAGCTTTGAATAGCGCTTAGCAATATTAATGACAAGACGCAAATTAGACTGGATCATTTTTCTGCGAGCCCGAGGATTCCCTTTTCTAGACTTACGTGAAAAAATCTTTTCTTCTTCAGGAGTAAGAAGCGGTATATCCTTTATTGCTTTGAGATAAAGTTTTATTGTATCCATCTATTTTTTATCCTTTAATGCTGCCTGTGCTGCAGCGAGTCTTGCAATCGGTACTCTAAAAGGCGAACAACTTACATAATCCATGCCGACTTTATGGCAAAATTCTATTGACTTCGGTTCACCTCCGTGTTCTCCGCAAATCCCGATCTTCAGCTTTTTGCGGGTTTTCCTGCCGCGTTGAATCCCAAACTTAATCAGCTCTCCTATGCCATCCTGGTCAATTGTCTGAAACGGATCAGCAAATAGGATATTTTCTTTAAGGTATTCCGGCAGAAAACCACCTATATCATCTCTTGAAAAACCAAAACCCATTTGAGTAAGATCATTGGTGCCAAAAGAGAAAAACTCAGCCACCTGAGCTATATCACCGGCAAGAAGCGTTGCCCTGGGTATCTCCATCATGGTCCCGAAGAGATATGGTATCTTTTTAATGTTATATTTTTTAAGCACCTCGCTATAAACCTTGTCCATAATTTCTTTTTGTTTTATTAATTCATTTTTATCACATACAACAGGGATCATTATTTCAGGTAAGACTTTTTTACCTGACTTGATAAGTTCAGCCGCAGATTCTAATACAGCGCGGATCTGCATCTCTGTTACTTCAGGATAAGTAATACCCAGCCGCACACCTCTATGTCCCATCATAGGATTGGTCTCACGTAAATTTGCAGCCCTCTTCTCTAATTCCTCTATACTTATACCTAAGCTCCTGGCAAGACTATCCATGCCAGAGGCCTGGTGTGGCACAAATTCATGTAAAGGCGGATCAATAAGTCTTATTGTAACAGGAAGTCCATCCATTGCCTCAAGGGTCCCCTTTATGTCAGACTTGACGTGTTTGTAAAGTTCATCCAGGGCCGTTTTTCTTTCATCAACAGTCTTTGAGACTATCATCTTGCGCAATTTAAAAAGAGGCTCTTCCGAACCTTTGCCGTAAAACATATGCTCTGTCCTGAAAAGACCGATGCCTTCTGCGCCGAATTGTCTTGCACGTAGCGCATCTTGAGGCGTATCTGCGTTGGTTCTTATCTTAAGCCTCCTTAATGAATCACAAGTCTTAAGAAGGGCATCTAATGACTCATTTTGCTGTCCGGATTGCAACATGGGAAGCTGGCCTTCGTATACATAACCTCTTGTACCGTTCAATGAAAACCAATCCCCTTTTTTAAAAGTCCTGCCATCAATAGATACCTCTTTTTTCACAGGGTCAATCAAAAGACTTCCGCAACCTACGATACAACATTTTCCCCAGCCACGCGCAACTAACGCTGCATGCGAGGTCATGCCTCCTCGTGCAGTCAAGATCGCCTGAGCAACACGCATACCCTCCACATCTTCAGGATTGGTTTCTTCACGCAGTAAAATCACAGGCTTCTTATCCTTAGACCATTCAACTGCCTCTTCAGCACTAAAAACAATCTGTCCTGTTGCACCTCCCGGCCCGGCAGGTAATCCCTTTGCTAAAGGCCTTGTTTTCAGCTCCACCTTCGGGTCTATAATAGGGTGCAAAAGTTCATCCAACTGTTCCGGAGTCACCCGCATAACAGCAACTTTTTTGTCGATAAGCTTTTCTTTCAGCATACTGACTGCCATTTTAACAGCGGCGATACCGTTTCTTTTACCCACTCGGGTCTGCAGCATATAAAGCTTATCTTTTTCGATAGTAAACTCTATATCCTGCATGTCATGATAATGTTTCTCCAGCCCCCCCCTGATGCCACAGAGCTGTCGGTAGAGCTTCGGCATAGATTTCTCAAGGGTAGGCAGATTTCCATTCTGTTCATTGGTAGAATAAGCATTTAAAGGCGCAGGGGTACGTATACCTGCTACGACATCTTCTCCCTGTGCGTTAACAAGATATTCTCCGTAGAACTTATTTTCGCCGTTTGCCGGATTTCTTGTAAAGGCGACACCTGTCGCAGAATCATCACCTATATTACCAAAGACCATGGTCTGGACATTTACCGCAGTCCCCCATTCATCAGGGATATTCTCGATCCGTCTATAAGAGACTGCCCTTTTACCTTTCCACGAGGAAAACACCGCACCTATAGCATTCCACAACTGTTCGTATGGGTCATCAGGAAAATCTTTATTGAGGACTTCTTTTACTTTATTTTTAAATTTGACGCACAATTTCTTCAGGTCCTGTGCATCCAATTCAGTATCATTAGTAACTCCCTTTCTTTTCTTCGCTTCACTCATAAGCCTTTCCAGTTGCTTGCGGACCCCCATACCTTCTTCGGATTCAATACCGGCTGCCTTTTCCATCACAACGTCTGAATACATCATAATAAGGCGTCTATACGAATCGTACGCAAAACGTTCATTCTGCGTTATCTTAATAAGACCTTTCAATGTCCTCTCTGTCAGGCCTACATTCAAAACAGTCTCCATCATACCCGGCATCGACTTTCTTGCGCCTGAACGGACAGAAACTAAAAGCGGATTATCCGCATCCCCGAAATTCCTTCCCATAAGAGCTTCTATCTTTTTCAAATTTTTCTCAACCTGTTCTTTCAGGGCCTTGGGATATTTATTTTTATTTTTGTAATAATAAGTGCATACCTCTGTAGTAATCGTAAATCCGGGAGGGACAGGCAATTTTAAATCCTTATGCCCTGCCATCTCTGCGAGATTAGCGCCCTTACCTCCTAAAAGATTCTTCATACTAGCTTTTCCGTCTGCTTTCCCTCCGCCAAAGAAGTAAACCATTCTGGACATCTTTTCATTCCTCCTGTCTGATGTTGGTCTTTTGAGATCCCTCAGCCCTCTGGGCTTCGGGATAACCAGTCAGAGAATTTTTCTGTATCTTTTCCGACTGGTCATTTAACTATTATCTGCGGTAACTTTGCTAGATCAGCCACCCGCTCTGTATAAAGCCTATTTATCGTATCCATCATTGCAAGCCGGTTCAATCTCAAAGAAGCCTTTTCGGTATTCACCATCACATGATCAAAAAAATCATGCAATATTTTATAAAAGGCCTTGGCATATTCCCTAGTAGCTTCTTCGTATTTTTCATTATTGACCAGGTCCTGCATCTTTGGCCTCATATTCAAGTAGGCCTTCCAGAGTTCATGCTCCAAAGTTTCCTCAAAAAGATTTTTATCCACTTTACCTATCTCTCCCTTTCTTGCTGCCTTTAAAATATTATTCGTGCGCTCCACTATCTTTGCCGCCTCTGAAAAAAATTTCTTGTCGCTGATAGAGGAAAAGATCTTGATCCTATTAAAGATATCGACTATGTCAAAATATTTTATTTCTAAAATGGCTGCTTTCAACTCGATCGGCCGGACATCACCGATTAAATACTCGATTCTCTCCTTAATATAATCGACGATCTTATCTTTGAGCTGTCCGCGATCTACAGTCAACTTATCGTTATACAACTCAATAGACTTTTGAATCACCTCATCTATTCTTAATCTTAGCGCCTTTTTCTCTATAATCTGAATAAGTCCTTGAGTGTTTCTTCTTATGCCGAACGGATCAAAACTTCCGCTTATGTCTACGCCTGTGCCTAAAAAACCGACTACGTTATCTATTCTATCGCTGATAGCAAGAATGCTGCCTTCCAGACTTCCGGGCAATTTGTCATCCATTCCTTGCGGCAAATAATGTTCTTTTATAGCCTGCGAAACCTCCTTACTCTCCCCGCTCTTTAAGGCATATTCTCCGCCCATTACACCCTGTAAGCTCGGAAACTCGCCTACCATAAGGGTAATCAAATCTAATTTTGAAAGTTCAGCGGCCCGCTGTATATTGCTTTTTAAACCCTCGTCCAGAGCCAACTTTTCACAGATGAAACGAGAAAGCCCTTTAAGACGTTCTATTTTTTCGGACATATTACCTAATTTTTTTTGAAAAATCAAGCTTTTTAATTGCTCGGCGTTTTCTTTGAACGGCTTTTTCGTATCTTCGTCGAAGAAAAAAAGGCTATCCTTCAATCTGGCCTCTAGAATATTTTCATAATTTTTCCTTATGCCAGCCATATCCCTTTTGCCTTTCTCTATTATAGCTATGAAATTATTTGTGATATGGCCTTTTTGCAAAACAGGAAAGACTCTTTGATATTTCGACATACTGGCTATAAGCACGTCTTTGGGTAACCTCAGGAATCTCTTATCAAATTGTCCCACAAAGATCTGCGGCGAATTCACCATGAAATTCACTTCTTCCAACAATGCCTCATCGACCTGTGGATCTGCCTTGAGAAATCCGAGCTTACCGAGAATAAGCTTCTTTATCGCATCCTTTCTTTCATCCGGATCGATCAAACTTGCCTTTTGAATCTTTTTCAAATATACTGACGCAGTAACTCCGCTTACTTTTTTCTGCGGTACATTGCCGGCTTTGATGCGCAAATTATCTTTTCCTAATAAGAGAAGCAGCGATTCGACAGGCCTTGCAAAGCGGAACCCAGAAGAATCCCATCTCATCGTCTTTGGGAAATGGACATTCTTTATAATCTCAGGGACAACATCGCGTAAGATATCTTTTGTAGGCCGTGCTTTTTCTTTCTTCTCAACGTAAATATATTCGCCTTTTGCGGTCTTTTTAATTTTCAAGTCTTCTATCTTTACGCCCTGGGTCTTTGCAAAACCACAGGCCTGTTTAGTGAGATTGCCCTCTTTATCAAATGCTACGTGTTTAGGCGGCCCGAGCACTTCTCTGGAAATCTCATCCTGATGCAAAGAAACACCTTTAATATAACAAATTAATAAATTTTTATTGCAGGCCGAATAAGTCCCACCGTATCCGATGCGCTGCGCTTCGAGTTCTTTAATAAGCTCTTTCTGTAATGTCTCCACCCAAGGCCTGGGATAGAGAACGGGTAAGGTCTCGACATTAATCTCCAACAAAAAATCTTTAGTGGCTGTATTCATATATATAAATTTGGCAGCGTAAGACGCTGCAGCTACACTTACGATGTAGTTGCGGCACCTTGTGCTGCACTCAGATACAGTTCTGCGCAACGTTTGGCCAAAGAACGTATTCTTGCGATATACCGCGCTCTCTCACTCTGCCCTATTGCACCGCGCGCATCAAGTAGATTAAAGGCATGCGATGCCTTTAAAACAAAACTATACGCAGGATAAACTAACTTTTTACTTAATAGCGCACTCGCCTCTTTCTCAAAAAACTCAAACATCTTAAGATGCATATCTATGTTTGATTCATCAAAATTATACTTTGAGTGCTCTATCTCATGCCGCTTATGTAAATCCCCATATTTTAACCCGTTTTGCCATTCCAGATCAAAAACATTGTTCTTATTTTGTATAAACATACATAGGCGCTCGATACCATATGTAATCTCACAGGATACCATATCCAGTTCTATCCCTCCTATCTGCTGGAAATAAGTAAACTGCGTTATCTCTAAACTATCAAGCCACACCTCCCAGCCAAGCCCCTGGGCTCCCAGCGTCGGAGATTCCCAATCATCCTCTACAAATCTGATTTCATGTAAATCCAGATCTATCCCCAATGACTTAAGACTATCCAGATAAATGTTTTTTATCTCTCTAGGGCTCGGTTTAACTAACACCTGGTATTGATAGTAGTACTGCATCCTCAGAGGATTATCTGCGTATCGACCATCAGTAGGCCTCCGTGAAGGTTGTATATAAGCGGTGCGCCACTTTTCATTTCCTAACGACTTGAAAAATGTAGCCGGGTGAAAAGTACCTGCGCCGACCTCTGTGTCAAGAGGCATCACTGTGGTGCAACCCTGTTTCGCCCAAAACTTATTCAACCTTTCGACAACTTCTACAAACGACAATCTTTTCATGTGTTTTATCCAAGTACCTTTACCGTCTTCAACGGCCTATCTAAATTATCTGCTATAATTTTCTCCGTAATTCCTTTTATCTCTTCATTCATTTCGCTCGTTAGTTTTATTTTTGAAGCGCCCTGCCAGACCTTTTGCTCAAAAGATAAAAGGGTCGATAATGCTCCCCTCGTCAACTTAAATGTCTCACTGCCGGGCCATAGCCCTAGGTCGCTCAAAAACTTTACCTCAAAAAGTCTTGCAATCGAGTTCGGTTCTTTTTTAGTATCCAGCGATACAAGGCTCTGCAATAAGCTCTCGAATATCGATTCTACTTTTTCTCCTGGTTCGGTAAATACGTCAACGAGTTCCAATATATAATAAGCAACAGACACCCTGAGCCAATCCTTTAAAATATTAAAAAATACATCCTGTGTCTCGCATTCAGATATTATAAAAAGGTTGCTTCTTTTCTTCTCGTAGTAGATTACCTGTCCGAGGCTGAAAAATAAAGGCGTCACCCCGCTTCTGGCACGATTACCCCGGGCACCCTTTAATATGCCGTCTATCTTACCAAAATCCCTCGTCAAAAAAGTAAGTATAAAACTAGTCTCCCTGAAATCCCTTTTTTTAAGGAGTATCGCTTTTGTTTTTTGAATAGCCATCGTAAAGCAGTGAACAGCATCCCTTATTTACATATCTGCGGCGTAACTGCACCGCCTGAAATGACCATCTTCATCCCGTCTGCTACCGACATATTCAAGGGGATAATCTCTTCTTGCGGAACAAGCACAAGCATACCAGAAGTAGGATTTGGCGTAGTCGGCACAAAAATATTAAGGATTGTATCTTTTGACTTTTGCTGGATCTCTCCCCTCGCCTCTGAAATAACAAATCCCAATTGATAAAGACCCTTTCTCGGGTATTCCAATAAAACAACTTGTTGAAAAATCGTATTTTTTTGAAGAAAAAAAGCGGATGATATCTCTTTTATCGTTTTATAGATAATATTGATCATGGGGACTCTATATAAAATCTTTTCGCCAAAGCCAAAGATATTTCTCAATACGATCAGCCTTGCGGCAAGACCGATCAAGGTCAATAAGACCAAAAGCAAAAAGAATACTGCTATCTTTGTCAATATCTCTATATTTGGTGCAGGGACCCAATTTTCCAAGATATTCATAATGGGTTCCAATAAGAGCAAGTTCAACTTGTCTATTATAAAGTATAAAACCCAGGAGGTAAGGACTAAGGGTATTATGATCAATGCCCCCGTAAAAAAACTGGATCTGATTTTTGAAAACATTCTCAACTCCTTAGAATTTGAAAAACCAATAATGTTATAAAAACTCCCAGAAGCGCGCCACTGACAACCTCTAATAGAGAATGGACCCTATCTCTAACCCTGCTCCTTGCCACCAACAATGCTAGGATAAACACTAAAAAAACCACAATACTGTTAGGGGTAAGCAGGGATATTATCGTCCATATAGAAAAGGCCATGGCACTGTGGCCGCTCGGCATCCCGCCTCTCAATGGCGTGCCGCTGTGGAGTAAAATCTTACTCAGGAGCACAAACACCAGGATGACGATCAAAATTATAAAAGTAATATGCCAGTTGGATTCCTTTATCTTGATTATATTCTCCTCTATTCTGACACCTACTCTATTGGCAAACAGTATATAACCTATAATCACAGCAGCCAATGCGCTTAATAACACTGCCCCCGCACAAATATCTTTCACCATCCTCGCCAAAGGATGAAACGCCTCGTTAATAAGATCTATGGTGTGTTCAATGGCAGTATTAAACATCTCAGCGAATAAAACAAACGCAATAGTTAGACATAATATCACTAATTCAATATACGTTAAATTCAAAAAGATACCCAGTAGAATCACAAAAAGCCCTATAAGAAAATGCAGCCTCATATTACGCTGGCTTTTAAAGACGTATATAAAACCTTCTATGGCCGAATTAAAACTTTCTACTAAATTCTGCTGCTTCATAACTTCAACTTTCTCCTACAATCCTCAATATCTCTTTTTCTTTAGCCTTCATCTTTTTAGTATCTAGGGCCTTTTTATCATCATAACCCAACAGGTGAAGAATGCCGTGTATCAAATATAAATTCATCTCTCTTTGGATAGGAATATTTCGTTTCTTTGCCTCTTTCTTTGCTGTCTCGGTCGATACGACAACATCTCCCAGAATATTTTTAGATACATCTCCCAGGGCTTTTTCCGATCTCATCGAAAACGCCAAAACATCCGTCTTAGATCTTAACCTGCGATATTGCCAATTCAATCTTTTGATATAAGAATCATTTACAAACAGCAGACTCAACTCAGCCCTCTTCTCACCCATTACGTTTAATACAGTCTTAGCACATTTAATTACGGATCTCTTGTCAATCTTAACACAGTCCTGTAAATCCATGATATCTATGTTCATAGCAGGCTTAAAAACTGTCGGATAATAACTTTGCTCTTCTATCTATTATTTTTTTCTGTCTTTGCGGGCTTATCGGGATACTCTACGCGCGTATGATACATACCTGTAAGTATATGCGTGAAAATTTCTGCGATTTTTTCAAGATCTTTAAGCGTCAGCTCGCATTCATCCAACTGGCCTTCTATAAATTTATTATTTATAATCTTTCTAACTAGGCCTTTTATCCTGGAAGGCGTAGGATCATCTAATGCCCGCGAACCTGCCTCTACAGAGTCAGCCAGAAGCACACACGCTGCCTCTCTGGTCTGAGGCTTGGGCCCGGGATAGGTAAAAGACTGTTCCCCGACATCCTCTCCTTCTACCTTCTCTAGCGCCCTTTTAAAGAAATAAAAAACAAGGCCTGTGCCATGATGCTGTTTGATAATATCTATGATCTTTCGATTGAGCTTATATTCTCTGGCCAATTCCACGCCGTTTTTGACGTGATTGGTAATAATGAGACTACTCATCGTAGGTGAAAGCTTATCGTGAGCCGAGACCCCGGCAAGTTGATTCTCGCTGAAATAAGATGCCTTTTCTATCTTTCCTACGTCATGAAAATAAGAACTGACTCTTGCCAAGAGCGCATTTGCGCCGATCTCCTCGCATGCTGCCTCTGCAAGATTCCCTACAACAAGGCTATGATGATAGGTGCCAGGGGCTTTAATAACCATCTCTTTTAGAAGAGGATGGTTTAAGTCTGCTAGCTCAAGAAGACTGATATCTGTCGTAATCTTGAAGGTATTTTCAAAAATCGGCAGAATTCCCGTTACAATAACCGCTGACATGATTCCGTTTGCAAAACCAAAAAATGACTCTGTGATATAAGTATTAAAGTCTAAGGCGCTTATAAGCCCTACGCCTATTAAATAACTCATATTTGCAAATCCGACAGAAAGTCCGGCCGCTAAAACCTGCGAACGTCTTCTTACACCTCTCATCGCGAATATACCGATTATACCGCCTACGAGTGATACACCTGCTATGTCCAGCCTATTCCCGGAAATAACACCGACTAACAAACTCAAAAAGAATGTCGTGATTATTGCTACGCGGCTGTTAATCAGGATGGCTATAAGCATAGAAGCAACTGCAACGGGAACAAGATTGCTCGGCCAGGGAGATATTACTATGATCTTTGCCGTCAAAAGCATCAAAACACAAATAGTCGCTATAAGCACAAGCTCCTTATTTCCCCTGGCAATATCCGGCTCGTAAAATTCAACATATAAGGCTAAAAGGATCATAAGAAGCCCTACCAATATCGCAATAGCAAAAATACCTCCTATCCTCATAACAGACGGCTCATTCTGCTCAATGCCTTTTAATTTTGTAATATGCTCTTTTCCTATACGTTCGCCTTTATCCAATATCATCTCATTCTTTTTTATCTTTTTTACATTGTACATCGAGACTATTTTTTCTGCGGCCGCTTGCTTTTCTAAT
>JAHJHC010000125.1 GCA_018824145.1 Candidatus Omnitrophota bacterium
AACGGCTGATGCATTTGAGTTCAGCGGAGAAGTTAAGTTACCTAAGTTTACGACGAGAAATCTGACCACAAACATAGTGGTTAAGAACGGAGATACCATCGTGCTCGGCGGGTTGATAAAGGAGACCAGGACCAATATACGGACAAAGGTCCCGTTTTTAGGAGACGTACCCCTGTTGGGTGGTTTATTTAGAAAGGACTCGGATAGGATAGAGAGAAAAAATCTCTTGATATTTGTCACTGCCACGATTTTGGGGCGGAAGGGGGAGAAATTAAGGTGAGGTGTCGGGAAATTTCCCGACACCTCATCCTGAGGAGTCCGCTTTAGGCGGACGACGAAGGATCTCAAGATATCTTTATAAGATAGTGTTGAAAAAATAAATTAGGAGATAAAATGGGTAAAATAGTCAATATTAAAGACGTAGCAAAAGAGGCAGGCGTTTCTATAGCGACAGTCTCTAGGGTTTTGAATAAATTGCCTACGGTGAAGAAGGCTAACAAGCTGATGGTTGAAGCAGCAATAAAGAGGTTTAAATTTAGGCCTAATGTAAGTGCGCAGAGGCTAGCAGCCCATTGTAATAACGCAATCGGTCTTGTTATACCGAAGTCCTCCAATGTTTTTCATTCATTCTATGCTATTCAAGTTTTGCAGGGTGTTGGACTTACTGTGGAAAAATTGAAATTGGATTTATTGTTACATATTACTAGCGGGAATAGTTTTTTGAATGCATCAGCTGTGGAAGGGATAATATTTTGTGAGATTATAGGAAATGAAGAACAGGTAGATAATGTACTTAAAATGGACATCCCATGTGTTATTATGAATTATTTTACAAAAGATTTACCTGTGTCATGCGTAGCAATAGACAATGTAAATGCGGCTTATAAGGCAGTCGAGTATCTTATTAAACTCGGACATTCGAGGATAGCTACAATTACTGGAAAATTTGATTCACAGATAGCCGTGGAAAGGTTGAATGGTTATGTAAAAGCACTTTCAAAGTATAAAATAGAAAAGAGGAATATTTATATAAAATATGGAGATTATGGAAGAGAGTCTGCAATTAAGGCAACTAAAGAGCTGATAAAATTAAAAAATCCTCCTACTGCTATATTTGTTGCAAGCGACGAAATGGCAGTTGGTGCAATACAGACCTTGGTTGAGAATGGCATCGATGTTCCCAAAGATATGTCAGTGATAGGGTTTGACGATAATCCTTTTGCCTTAAATTTTTCTCCAGTTCCAATTACTACTATAAGGCAGTCCTTGTACCAAATGGCTGTAGTTGCTACAGAAACATTACATAAAATTATAACCCAAAAGATTGAAGGCAATAAAAAAATAATCCTTCCGACAGAATTGATAGAACGCAATTCCTGCCGATCGTTAACCTGATCTTATACATAGGTTGACAATATGTGAATCCATTGTAAAATATAAGGTAGCTGCAGAGCTTGCCCCGTACGGACGTCTTAAAATTTTAATATGTCCGTACGGGGCAAGCTCTGCTAAAAGAACCTATAGGCAAAGCAAGCCCTTCGCCTTCGCTCAGGACTTCTTTGCTGCTACATTTATATGATTAAAGCCATTCTAGATAACGTGTTATCCGGCAAAGAACTTGAATTTGAGGAAGCAAGGCTTCTCTTAGATACAGGTCAGGATGAATTGTATCTTCTTTTGCATGCGGCAGATACCCTCAGGAGACGGTTTTGTGGGGATAAGATGGATATATGTTCTTTGATAAATGCCAAGAGCGGGCTTTGTTCGGAGGATTGCAAATTTTGTGCCCAGGCATCAAGATATAATACAGGCTGTAAGACTTACCCCCTTGTTAGTGTCGAGGAAATAGTCAAACAGGCTAGATTTGCGAAAGAGATGGGTGCGGCTAATTTTTGCATTGTAATTAGTGGCACAGGTCCGACTAGCTCGGAATTCTCTCGGATCAAAGAGGCGATTTTGAGAATAAAAAAAGAGTTTTCAGTAGAGGTGGATTGTTCCCTCGGAAATCTCGGGAAGGATATGCTGAAGGATTTGAAGGAATTGGGCGTTAGTAGATACAATCATAATTTAGAGACATCAGAAGATTTTTATAAAAATATTTGCACATCTCATACTTATAGTGATAGGTTAGGTATGGTTCAGAAGCTGAAGGAAGTTGGTTTGAATCCGTGCTGCGGCGGGATAATAGGACTGGGCGAGACCAAAGAAGAAAGAATAAAGCTTATGTTTAGTTTAAAAGACCTTGATATTAGATGTGTGCCTATAAATATTCTTAATCCGAGAAAAGGAACACCGCTTGAGAATGTTGATCCCCTTTCGCCTATAGAGACAATAAAGACAGTAGCAGTTTTTAGATTGGTATTGCCCAAGGCAATTATAAAGATTGCAGGCGGTAGAGAGTATGCCTTGGGAGACATGCAGGCAATAGCATTTACTTCAGGTGCAAATGGCATGATAGTAGGAGGATATCTTACTACTAAAGGTAGGTCTATAGAGCAGGATTTAGAGATGGTGAAGGATTTGGGGTTTGAATTGTAGATGTAGCTGCAAAGTTTACTTTGCCTATGAAACAAAGCAATCTTTGCAGCTACAAATCTTGGGAGGATAAATGAATAAGATGAAAATTGCAGTTTTGGGAGCAGGTGGTCTTGGAAAGGCGTGCTTGAGGGTTGCAAAAGAGAAGAAAGGTGTAAAGATAGTTGCTATTTGCGATTCTCGCGGATTTTTGTATTCTGAGAGAGGTATAGATGTTAAAGATATAAATAGACTTCATGCTTCAAATGATCCTATAGGAGAGATAGTAAAGTTAAAAGATAAAATAGGAGGGATTTTTGTGGCACTTCCAAATTTGCCCAATGAGTTTATTCCCAGCGTGGTAAGGCGTTTTATAAAGGCAGGGTACAAGGGAGTATTTAGTGATGCATTGAAACGGACAAGGGCAGTCAAGTTAATGAAGAGATTGGATGCGGGATTAAAGAGAAATAAAAGTGTATATATAACCGGATGCGGGGCAACTCCCGGACTTTTGTCAGCAGCAGCTGTGTTAGCAGCGCAGTCATTTATAAAGGTCTTGGATGTAAATATCTGGTGGGGAGTAGGTATTTCTAATTGGGATGAATATAGGGCGACTATTAGAGAAGATATTGCACACTTGCCGGGTTATACAGTCAGTAAGGCAAAGAAGATGACAGATAGCCAAGTCGAGCGTCTTTTAGATAAAAGAGACGGTAAACTTGAGTTACACGAGATGGAGCACGCAGATGATATTTTACTTAAAGATGTAGGAGTAGTTGATTCTTTAAATAAGGTGTCTGTGGGCGGCATAATGGATACACGTTGTGCTAAAAAGCCTGTTTCTACTACAATGACGCTTACTGGTATTACGTTTGACGGAAAAAAATCCAGCCATAGATTTATACTCGGAGACGAGACTTCCATGGCAGCCAATGTTATAGGACCTGCCCTCGGGTACATGAAACGCGCAGTGTGGTTAAAAGAGCATTCTATCTACGGCATGTTCGGGTCTACAGAATTTATGCCGATGGTGGTAAGGTAAGCTATCTAGGCTAGCAGTGTGCAGTTTTCAGGGCTTCTTTTGTGCGAGCGGGCACGGTGTCTTTCTGCACTGGGTAGGCCTGAAAAAAGCCGCTCGGCCAGGTTTGTTTTTTGAAAATGTGGGCCTCGCTCATTTTTATTTTGACAGGCAGGCTTGTTAGTTATGCAGGATTTTATGTTTCGCAAAATAAAGATC
>JAHJHC010000145.1 GCA_018824145.1 Candidatus Omnitrophota bacterium
ATAAACATTCAAGCTAAAGTTACTGTTAAAGAACCCGCCAGTAGCCAAAGGAGCAACATACTGTATTCCTGGCTTACTATTATCAAGCACAAAGTAAGTAGATGCATTAGCAGTATTACCTAAAGTATCATTAGCAATAACAACTAATGTCAAATTAGTAGAATTAAGCGCACTATTATCATAAGGCCATGTATCATTCGTAGCAAATGTAGCATTATATATGCTTCCACTCAATAAATCTAAGATTCCACTATATATCACAGGATCATCCATCGTACCATTCCTTATCTGATAGCTAACACTTACAGAAGTCAAATCATTAATATCAGCCTGCAACAGCACATTCCATCCTGCAACTGTATCATTAAGCGGCGTAGTAATAGATATTGCAGGCGCAGTAGAATCTAGTGTAAACATCACGCTATCAGACCCATTCTGCAATCCATCGCTAACAAACAATGTTAAGTTATAATATCCATCACTAGCATTAAACGTTGAATTACTGTCAACAGTAGTTGTATTCACAGTCCCATTAATCATCCAATAATAGGTTAAGCTGCTAACTCTTGAATCTATAGCACTTACATTCAAATCTATCGAATTACTGCTTATGTTAGATCCATCAATTGGATATAGTATAGATACTGTCGGTGCAGTAGAGTCCAAGGTAAACAACACAGAACTTGAATTAGCCGAAGTATCAATTCCATCATAAGCACTAACAGTCATATTATAGTAACCATCAGAAGCATTCCACACACTCAAATTCACACTAGTAGAAGCATTCAATGTCCCATTGATATAAACCTTATAAGTTACAGCATCTCCATCTGCATCAGAGCTTGAATAATTCATATAAGGAATACTTGCATAAGATTCTCCATCACTAGGATAATAAATAACTGGAACTGATGGAGCACTATTAACAACAGTTATAGTCAATCTCGAAGAATTCAAGTTTCCAGTTGTATCATTCACATAACCTATAAACAACACAACCTTCCCCTGTGAAACATTAATCGTTGTTACATTATAACAACTGCTATGATCAGAGGTGCCTGTTAAGCTAATCAAGGAAGAATTCACACCTGACATATTATTATAGAACCAGCAAGCACTCAATCCAGTTTCATCAGAAACATTCATAGATATGTTCACAATATCATTTATCTTAGGTGTAGTATTATTTATTGAAATGTTTGAATTTGGTTTTGTTAAGTCTGCCAGAGTTACACTCCAAACCTCTGTCTGATTCAAGTTGCCAGCAGTATCGTTAAAATACCATGTCCAGTTGATAGTGCCAGAAGAGGCATTTATCTGTTTAGTTACTGATATCTCCTCACCATCTGTATACGAAGCAGCAGTATCATTCAACCAGTCAGTTGTATTGTACCAGCTAAATACATATTTATCTGGATTACTATCATTTAGCGTTATGTTGAAGTAGGCTGTGTCTCCACTTGATATGGCTGAAGTTAGATTTGTTTTGTTATTCTGCCATGTTGGATAATTAGCATCTATTGTTATTGTTCTTTCTTCTGTACTATTTACATTTCCAGCCATATCCTGAGCATAAGCAGTAAAGGAGTGGGGGCCATCACCTAGGGAAGTAAAATTAACCTCTAAATATCTTGATGAAGTATTTGCATAAAGTGCTTGTATTTCAGCAGCACTTAAACTTCTGTTGAAAACCATTACGTCGTCGATTGTTCCGTTGAAATAAGCTGTTGTATCTCTGTCAGTTCCAATATATAAATTATTACTATCGCTAATATCTCCTTGACTTTCTGATGAAGAGTTTACTTCAACACCATTGATATATAGATAAATCTTATCATTATAATCTCTCTTAGCAGCTATATGATTCCAGCTATCTGATAAGATCCCATCTCTACTTATTCCAGTTCTTGCACTCCACCCATTACTTGAAATAGCAAATTCTAATTGAGTTGAGCTTCTCATATCTAATATATAGACACCTCTCCCACCAGCACCGCTCCCCTTTTGGATTATGGTAATAGGATAAGAACCAGTTGTTTTAGGGTACACCCAAGTTGACAATGTAAAATTAGTTGTTTCTATTGATAAACCAGTTCCAAAATCAACACAATCATCAATACCATCAAAACTAAAACCCTTACCCATATAACCAGCATCTGTCTGAACAGCATTAACAATAGTTCCATTATTCCTGTCCATATAATCAGTTACTCCATCTCCTGAAGAGTTTAAGTCATCCATCCTCCACCAACTCACCAAGCTTCCATCAAAATCAATAAATGTAGAGATATTATAATCATCTGCTGCTGAAGCGTTCACAAAGAGATAATTATCAGCAGTTGTTGAAGCATCTGCTAAAGTAGGATTAACTAGAGTTGTATTAGGTGCAGTATTATCAACTGTAAAAGTAACACTGGAAGAATTCAAGTTACCAGCAGTATCATTGCACCAAACAGTCCACGTATTGCTTCCTTTTGAAGAATTAACTTCACTCCAATTGACACCAGCTGTAACAGCAGTATAATTAACACTCCCATTGCTATACCAGCATGAATCTCCATTGGTTTCAGCCAAAGTATATTTAAGCTGAGTAACATAGTTAGGATAAGTAGTACTGTTTACAGGAGATGTTATGTTAATTACAGGATAAGTTGTATCAACTGTTAAGAATCTTGTTTCTGTACTGTTTTCATTTCCACTTATATCTTTTGCATATGCCTGATAAGTATATGTTCCATCAGTTAAGCCATCTGTTGTATTTAAGCTTTGGTTGATGTATAGTTCCCAGCTATCAGAATCTATTTTCTTCAGATTAGAAACATACTGCTGGTAAACTTCTTGTGCATTAAGTGTTATGTTCCACACCCTCACTTCATCAAGTGTTCCATTAAATGATTCGTTAACATCGTTCTCACCGCTTCCACCGACACGGAGATAATCATCATTATTTCCTCCACCAAGATATACATCAAAATTATGTATAGAATCAAAAACTCCATTTACATAATATTTCAAAGTTGAACCATCAGAAGTTAGAGCAACATAATACCATGTATCTAATTCAAATGTTGTACTAAAGAGATTAGCACTGCCAGTAATTGTAGAATTATACGCCTGAATTCTTATTTGTTGGTCGTCATCTGAATTCCAATGCATTTGCCAATTGCCTGACTCTTCAGCAGAATCATATCTTTGACCAAATAATGAATGAGCATTCTTAAAATCGTTCGTCTTGAACCAAAAAGAGAGTGTTCCTACTCTACCAGAATATTCAGTAATTATGTAATTTTCATTTCCATCAAATTCGTATGCTCCATTATACACCCCAGAAGATACCCATGTTCCATTCAAAACAGACCCATCATTACCAGACCTAGACATATCTACTACAAAACTATCATTTTCTCCGAGAGCAGAAACATTATCAAAGTTGTACATCAATACTAATGAGTCGTTGTAATAAGTATAGTTGGTGCCGTTCCAGTTGTAGATCAGTTCTTTTAAGCTGGATTCTATTATTGAAACATTAATAATCACATTTGATGCGGCTTGCGTTGTTCCGTTTGTTGGTGTTGGAGCAGTGAAGTTTATTTGTGGGGGAGCGATGTCACTAACATTTACCCACATCAGGGCATAGTTTTCATTTCCAGATGTATCATTTACTGTAATATTTAGCCAGTACACAGCAATGCCTAATGCAGTGTTGTTCTCTAGGTAGCCAGAACAGTTTATCTTGAAGTTAGTTGTGTCATTTACTGAGAAACAATCAACAGCTGTATCATCAGTTGCATTTATATCCTGTGTGAAAGCAGAACCATATCCTATTGTTTGGTTAGATATATTGGTGAATGTTGGAGCAGTTGTATCTGGGATGGCTACAGTTTGATTAATGCTGCAGACAGCTGTTCCATCCTGGAAGTTGTCATTTGGCGTTGCGCAAACAGCCCATTCTTCTCCGTCAGAAATGATCTGCGAGGATATGATGTCTGTTCTATTGCTATATAGCATATTTATTTGCTCTTGTGACAATGTTAAGTTAAATATCAATAATTCATCTATTGTCCCGGTATTTTCTGATTGAAGGGTGCTGTCTGCCATAATTGTTAAAGGTCTTGTAGAAGCATAACTGCCTTTTGGCGCTTGGAGACTTTCAACCATATTGCCATTTATATAAAAGGACATATTGTCTGTCGATGCATCATGAACCCCTGCCAGATGATACCATTTGCCAACTGTTATAGGATATGAATCTGTCATACCTTCATCAGTTCCGTTTGCTATCCTCCATAATACATTATTATTCCATCTTTGGAGTACATAACCTATAGTATTTAGGGTAAATGATACCCTTTTTCCTACAATAAAGTAGTTCGTATCATACTCTGTATCTGGCTTAAACCAAACGCTTATTGAGAAATTATCTAAAGATGTAAAATTAAATACTGGATTATCTTCAATCTGAATCATATCACCATCACCATCAAACTGGTATGCGCCAGTTCCGTTATTGCCGCCAGTTGCATTATATGTTGCTCCTGTTACTGTTCCATTATTACCATATTGTGAATAATCTTTTATCTTTCCGTTTGTATCCGAAACATTTCCATCAAATGGCATGTTTAATATTGCAATAGAGCTTCCATCTCGTCTCCAGTCATAAAGCGCTCTTGACCCCAATGACAAGTCCTGTGGATATGCAGTTAAATTTTCATCACTGGTGTTAGTGCCTAAGGTTGAGTTTACTATTATTGAGCTCATTGATGGGGGGAGAACTGTTATTGTAATCTGTTCAGTGCTGTTCCAGTTTCCAGCACCGTCATTAGCATATCCAACAACATTAAATACAGTATTCTTAAGGGCAGCAATAGTAAAGTTCATTACTGAAATATACCAGTTGTTGTCTTTATGTGCCCATAACTCTCCGCTTTGGTTAACCCAAGTTCCGCTTTGGTTGTTGCTTATTATCCAGCTGCTTATGTTCTGGTCATCTGTCCAAGTTACATTGAAATAGAAGATGCTGTTTGTTAGGTTGATGCCCCATGCTGTTATATCTGTGGTGTTGTAGTAAGGAATTACAGTATCTAACTTAAAGTATATTACTGGGCTGTTAGCGCTTGTATTGGTGCCGTCACTTGCTGAAACTGTTAAATTATAATATCCATCAGAACCATTCCATACTGTTATGTTTGAAGTTGTAGTAATATTCAATGTTCCATTAATGTAGATATTGTAAGTGATTGAATCTCCATCAGCATCTGTTGAGCTAAACTCAATCTTCCTGGTATTATTCACTTCCCCATCATATGGAGAATACACAACAGGAACAGATGGAGCACTATTCAAGACAGTAACCATTCCATATCCTGATTCCATAGTTGAATTCCAATTCCCAGCACTATCATTAGCATATCCAACAACCTTGATCACAGTACCTTTAGCAGCAGCAATAGTAAGGTTCATAACAGCAATCCACCAATTATCTCCCTTAGCAGTCCATTCCTTGTCCTGCGTATGATTAACCCACGAACCAGTCTGGTTCTCAGATAATATCCAAGTGGAAATATTATTACTATCCTTCCAGCTTACATTATAGTAGAACACAGAGCCAGTCGTATTACTTCCCCAGGCAACAACATCAGTAGTATTATAGTAAGGCTCTTTAGTATCCAATGTAAACATCACACTATCACTTCCATTCTGCAGTCCATCTGATACAAACAATGTTAGGTTATAATATCCATCACTAGCATTAAATGTAGAATTACTATCAACAGTAGTCGAATTAATAGTTCCATTAATAACCCAATAATAAGTCAATGAAGTTTCTCTTGTGTCAGCAGCACTAGCATTCAAATCTATTGAATTACTGCTTATATTCATTCCATCATTTGGATAAATAATACTAACACTAGGAGCAGCACTATCCAACGTAAAGTAAACAGTAGAAGCATTAGCCGAAGTATCACTTCCATCTGAAGCTGAAATAGTCAAATTATAATAACCATCAGAAGCATTCCACAAACTCAAATTCACAGTCGTAGATGCATTCAAGCTGCCATTGATATAGATATTATAAGTAATCACATCACCATCAAAATCAGAGCTTGAATAATTCATATAATCTATAGCCGTATAATTCCCACCATCCACAGGATACAAGATAGTTGGTGTTGTAGGTGCAGTATTAGCTACTGTTATTGTCAATTCAGAAAAGTTCAGATTCCCAGCACTATCATTCACATAACCGATAAACATCACATCATTAACCCCTGAAACATTTATTGTAGTTACATTATAACATGAAGAATGATCAGAAGTTCCAGACAGATTAATCGGGGTTGAATTACTATCAGACATATTGTTATAGAACCAGCAATGGCTTAATCCAATATCATCAGACACATTCATACTAACATTAACAACATCGTTTATTCTTGGTGAACTGTTGTTAATTGTTATATTTGAAGATGGGTTTGTTGAGTCTGACGTGTCTATTATTATTGTTCTTTGTTCTGTTTGGTTCCAGTTTCCAGTAGTGTCTGAGGCGTGGGCTTGGTATGTGTAGGTAGCATCATCTAAATCGGATTTATTAATATCTATATAATAAACTGAAGAATTAAACTTATTTAATTCAATAGTATCATTTCTTGAGCCTTCTAAAGTATAAGTCAGGTTATAATTCCCAGTTGCGTTTGTAACAAATGACCATTTATCTGAATCATATTTATTCAGATTCGAAACATATAGTTGATAAACCTCATCTGTAGATAATACTCTAGTGTAGATACGGGCTTCATCTATGATTCCATCAAAACCATCTCCAATATATGCAGATTCATCATTATCAAGTAATGGATCGCTAGCCGAGCTAGCATTTTGAACTCCATTGACATAACATTTTAGTGTTGTGCCATCATCAGTCATAGTAAGGTGATACCATATGCCCATAGTTGGTTTATTATAAGTCATAGCACTCCCAGCATGCCCACTACTACATACAAATCCTCTATCGGAAATGTCTTGGATTTTTATAGCATAACCTTCAAATCCAGAACCCTCTTTACTTATTATATTATGGGTGCCAGTGCAAGTATCTGCCTTGAACCAGGCTGATAGGGTAATTGGGGCGGTTATCTGTAAACTTGGAACATTTCCAAGATCAATCGCATCTCCAGAACCATCAAACTCAAATGCTCCACCATATTTTCCATTTAAAGTTGCTCCAGAATCAGCATCAACAGCTTCCCCAAGTGTACCATTATGAACCCCTCCTGCACTAATATCCACAACAAAACTGCTATTCTCTCCTAAAACACTAACATTATCAAAATTAAACATCAAGATCAAAGAATCATCATATAATGAAGTTGTTTGACTTCCATTATTAAAGGTAAAGTTAGTTAGGCTAGTAATATTTGTAAAATTAGCAGTAATATTTGCACCACTTATGCTTATTGTTGTTTCATTAATGCCATTCCAGTCAAATTTAATCTTTTCTAGATCAGTTGCTTTTGTTATTGAAACATTTATTTCTACATTAGTTTCTGATTGTGATGAAGCGTTTGCTGGTGTTGGTGATGTGAAGTTGATTCCTGGTGAGATCGTATCACCAACTACGACAATACCCCAGATATCTGTTTGGTTTTGGTTGTTGGCTGTATCGTTGAAGTACCATGTCCAGTTGATTGTTCCTAAAGCAGGTATTGTTTTGGTTACTTGTATCTCTCCACCATCTGTATATGAAGTTGAGGTATCATTTACCCAATCAGTTGTGTTGTACAAGCTGAATACATATTTGTCTGGGTTTGAGTCGTTTAGAGTTATGTTGAAGTAGGCTATTTCTCCACTTTTGATAGTTGTTGTTATGTTTGTTTTGTTGTTTTCCCATGTTGGGTGGGTTATGTCTCTTGTAATTGTCCTTTCTTCAGTATTATCCCAATTACTTAATGCGTCAGAAGCAAATGCTTGATAGGTATAACCTCCCTCAGGCAAACCATCAGTTGCATTTAAGCTTTGGTTTATGTATAGTTCCCAGCTGTCTGAATCTATTTTCTTTAGATTTGAAATGTATTGTTGATAGATTTCATCTGCTGATAAGCTTCTGTTCCAGATTCTTACTTCATCTATTGTTCCGTTGAAATATCTATGCAACCAACTACTTCCACCTATTTCTAAAGGCTCACTGTTGGTAAAGATAGGGTTCTGAAGAGCATCACGATTGGTGTAAGCTGCTGCAGCAATACTATCAACATAAATTGTGGGTTGATCTCCAGCAATTCCTGTAATTACAATATTATACCAATTATCTGTAGAAAATGTAAACGATTCTGTCTCGGAATATGCATCACCTGCTCCTGTAGAGATATCAAAATACACAGTATCGCTATCAATAAAAAGTCTTGGGCTATCAGTTAAATCGCTTGAACCCTTATTAAATAGTTCAACTCCCGGAGATAATTTTCTTGCATTAAACCAGATTGAATAAGTAAAAGCAGAGGATAGATTTAAACTAGTTGAATGAGCAACATTAATTATATCATCAACACCATCAAACTCAAACGCTCCACCATATCTTCCAGTAGCATTCCAAACTGAAAAGTCATCTTCATTAGTTCCATTAGTTATCCATACTCCATTATTTCCTGCCGAACTTACATCAACTACAGTACTTCCATTGCCCAAATAACTTTCTCCCAATGCACTTACATTATCAAAGTTCATCATAAGCACTAAACTATTATTATACATAGTATAATTAGTACCGTTCCAATCATAAATTACAGAATCTAAACTTGCTTCTGTTATTGAGACATTTACTTCTACATAAGTTTCTGTCTGTGTTTTTCCGTTTGAAGGTGTTGGATCTACAAAACTCATTACAGGGCCTGTTGTGTCTAATGTAAAGAATATGGTACTGCTACCATTACTTGCCTCATCAGATACAAATAACGTCAAGTTATAATAGCCATCACCAGCGCTAAATGTAGTATTTGTATCAACAGTTGTTGTATTTGTAGTACCATTAATAACCCAGTAGTAGGTTAAGGTAGTGGCTCTTTCATCAGTAGCAGAAGCATTTAGGTCTATTGAGTTGGAAGCTATTCTCGAACCGTTTGTTGGATAGGTTATTGTTACTATTGGAGCAATTGAGTCTAATCTGAAATGCACTACTGAACTATTTTGGGAAGAGGCAGAATCATCACTGGCTGAAACTGTCATATTATAATAACCCTCGGAAACATTCCAAGATGTGACATTACCTGAGATTCCAGAGATATTCAATATATTGTTTATGTAGATGTTATAGGTTAAAGAATCACCATCTTCATCAGTTGCACTATAGTTAATATAAGGGATGTCTGAATAATTTTTACCATCTAATGGATAGATTACTGTTGGAGCATTTGGAGCAGTATTGATAACAGTAAAGGTCCTTAACAAGCTGTTGTTCATATTACCGGCAGAATCATTAGCATACCAATTATATCCAATAACATTGCCTTGGCTTAAGTTTGTCGATTTACTAACACTTAGATTAACACTACTTCCTGAGATGCTCCCACTAGTTGTATTATCCCACGTTCCAGTTCCATTCCAGCTGAATATATAATAATCCAATCCGATATTATCCGTTACAGTAATATTAAATGTAGCGTTTCTATTAATCTTGAGTAAAGAAGCGTTTGTCCAATTATTAGACCATGATGGGGCAGTAGTTTCAATCCTGAATATAGTAACACTGCTATTAGCGCTTGTTTGGGTTCCATCAGAAGCAGTTACAGTCATATTATAATAACCCTCGGAAGCATTCCAAGATGTGACATTACCTGAGATTCCAGAGATATTCAATATATTGTTTATGTAGATGTTATAGGTTAAAGAATCACCAT
This sequence comes from Candidatus Omnitrophota bacterium, assembly GCA_018824145.1. Classification (GTDB taxonomy): domain Bacteria; phylum Omnitrophota; class Gorgyraeia; order Gorgyraeales; family Gorgyraeaceae; genus JAHJHC01. The sequence goes on from JAHJHC010000145.1 coordinate 9,891, forward strand.
CTTCATCAGTGGCGCTGTAATTAAGATAAGTAATAGAACTATAGTTCTTTCCGCTTACAGGATAACTTATAGTTGGTGTTCCAGGTATTGATTTTATTGTAACATTCCATTGGCTTGTGGAGTTGCTTATTGACATATTGCTCGTTAGGTTTGCATATAGATTGAATGTATTATTTGAGTTTACAGTCCCAGTTGCATTAATCCACCAGGTTATTTCTGATGATTCCCCTGCGTTTAAGCTTATATTATATGGATTAGTTACATTTGTGTAGAATGGTATTGTACCGTTTGTTGTGCTAACCAGAGATCTAAGAATACAATCATAACTTCCAGTAGCTGCCCAGCAAGTTGCCTGCTTTATTATTAGAGTGTCATTTCCAGTTGAAGCAGGATAAGTGTCATAAGTGAGGAAACCTAGCCAGACAAGTTTCCCAGGATTTGTTCCGGTGGTTGCTTGTCCTGCGTTCATAACAAAACCAGAAACATAACTACTATCAACATTGTCTCCTACAAATAATCTTGTATAAGGGTCATTAAACTCACTAGGTTGATAATAGCCAACATCATCAGAATTGGTATCCACAAAGACAGTTCCTGAAAAACCAGTCATTATATTATGGTCTGTGTTTATTTGAGTAATCTCATTCTCAGTACTATCAGTTGTTCCGTCACTATCAGTTATTCCCATATATAAGCAGGCGTCACATTCATCATAAGCAATAACAAGGGGCATGCCTTCATCTTCAAAAGCATCTCTTGCAGGATCAGTCGCAGAATCAAAACCCATATCTTCTCCCCAAGAATGGCCGCCAACAACAATAACATCAAAAGCAGTGTCATTAAGAAGGGCATCATTCCATTCAGTATAACTTTTGGCAGTAACCTGGAAACCCTCTCCTTCTAAATATCCTATCAGGTCGTCAGCATCACTACAGCCGCCACCAAAACTACAAACAAAAGCAACCCTTACATCACTAGGCCCAGAGAAAACAACGTCAGTCTCCCTGTTTAAAGTAAGATTTATCTCACCACAATCCTTTGTTAAACAGCTGACATTTGCTGTTATGTTAAAGAATTTGTTTTGGGTAACATTGATGTTAACAGTTGGATAGACTACAGACAATCCTATTGATGGCACAAGGCCAGTTGTTACTGTTATCATTGAATAATTCAGATTCCCAGCACTATCATTCACATAACCTATAAACATCACATCATTTACTCCAGAAACATTTATTGTAGTTACATTATAGCATGAAGAATAATCAGAAGTTCCAGTTAAA
>JAHJHC010000126.1 GCA_018824145.1 Candidatus Omnitrophota bacterium
CCTTTATTTGTAGGCGGCAGCGGATTGTACGTGAAGGCTATTATAGATGGTCTATTTCCATCCGGCAAAAAAGATGATAAATTCAGGGATAGACAGATGAAACTGGCAGAGAAATACGGAAACGATTATTTGTATAATAAACTGAAAAAGATAGATCCTGTTACCGCCAGGAAAATACATCCTAATGATTTGAGGCGTGTGATAAGAGCGCTGGAAATATATCACACTGAAAAGAAAAAGGTTTCAGAGTTAAAACAAAAGACCCAGCCTTTAAGATACAAAGTGAAACTTTTCGGCCTAGCAGTACAACGAAACGAGCTCTATGAAAATATAGACGAGCGGGTTGAGGAGATGTTTAGAAAGGGCATCGTAGAGGAGGTAAGGCAGCTTTCAAAGAAGAGATTGAGTAAGACCAGCAGAAACGCACTTGGATATAACGAGGTTTTTGGATATTTAAAGGCTAAATATACCATTAGTGAGGCAAAAGAGCTTTTAAAGAAAAATACGAGACATTTTGCTAAACGCCAGATGACGTGGTTTCGGGCTGATCCGCGGATAGAGTGGATATCCCCTCACACCATACCACAGCTGTAGGGGAGGTTTAAACCTCCCCTACAGCTGTGGTGGGGAAAGGGGAAAGAATTTTATGGAAAAAGCCATATTAGTAACTGTAGATTTGAAGAGTGAGAATACTTGGGCTTCGGAAGCTCGTGCAGCTGAACTCAAAGACCTTGCGCGTTCAAGCGGCGTTTCAGTAGTAGGAGATATTATATGCCATAAGGAGAAACCCACGCCTGATTTATTTATAGGCAAGGGAAAGTTTGAAGAGTTGATTTTACTTGCCAAAAGTAAAAAGGCGGATTTAGTTATTTTCAATAATGATCTTACACCGACCCAGCTCAGGAATTTGGAGAAGGGTTTATATGATAATAGGCTGAACGATAAAGTCATTGACAGGACGCAGCTCATACTTGATATATTTGCCCAGCGTGCAAGAAGCATGGAGGGTAAAATTCAGGTAGAACTGGCGCAGCTGGAATATCTTTTGCCGCGTCTTACTGGAAGAGGTATTCATCTTTCAAGATTAGGGGGAGGTATTGGTACCCGTGGCCCTGGAGAGAAGATGCTTGAGTATGACAGGCGCAGGATCAAACAGCGTATTTCAAAATTAAAAATAGAATTAGGGAATTTAGATAAAAGGCGCCAGGCCCTTCGAAAGAGGCGTAAGGATGCCATGCTTGTAAGTATAGCTATTATAGGTTATACCAATGCAGGCAAGACTACTCTTTTAAATAGACTTACGGATTCTAAGAAATTAGTGGCTGATAAACTTTTTAGCACACTCGATCCTGTCGCAAGAAGCTACATATTGCCTAATAATCTGAAAGTACTTTTTCACGATACCGTAGGATTTTTATATAACCTGCCGCATCATCTGGTTGAATCATTCAAGGCTACGCTGGAAGAAGTAAGAATGGCGGATTTACTCGTACATGTACTGGATGCCTCGAATCCACGAATCCATGACCTTGACGAGGCAGTATATAATGTATTAAAAGAGTTAGAGATAGATAATAAGAATATCATTAATGTCCTAAATAAGGTTGATTTGGTGGATAATGTCCATTATTTGAGGCGTATTAAGAACGGATTCAGAAATCCTATATTGATATCTGCTTTACAGGGACAAGGCATTGAGATTCTCATAGATGAGATATTGAATTTATTATCAGGTTTTGTTACGGATATAAAGATAGAGATCCCGCATAATAGAATGGATAAGGTAAATCTGATTTATGAGCACGGTAAGGTCACTTGTAGAGAAGACAGGCCTGATGCAGTTTATATAGAGGCAGTGGTGCCTTTGAGTTTGAAGAATCAGATTTTGCTTGACAAATAGCACTCTAAGTGTTAGAGTGCTAACTTACTCAGCGTATAATAGAGGTATAATATGAAGCAGGTTGATATTGAAGAAAGACGAAAAAAGATTTTAGGGGCTATATTAGAGTCTTACATAGAGACTGCTGTGCCTGTAGGATCCCGTGCTATTTCTCAAATATTCAGATGGACTATAAGCCCTGCAACGGTCCGTAATGTCATGGTTGACTTGGAAGAGATGGGACTTATTACACATCCGCATACTTCTGCAGGTAGGATACCTACTGACAAAGGTTATAGATATTATGTTGATTGTCTTCTTGAGCCAAAGCATATAACGAAAGAAGAGGAATCTATAATTTCCAGATTGATTTATAAGAAAGGTGAGGATTTTGACTCTTTGATGCAGGCTTCTTCAAGAGCTATAAGCCTGATTACGAATGTGACTGGTATAGTGCTTACACCCAGATTTAAGAGGAGTATTTTTAAGCATATCGAATTTATATCTATAGATTCTTTGCGCGTTTTAGTAGTGCTTGTTACCAGTTCGGGATTTGTGAGAAACTCTATACTGGAGATAGAGGAAGATATTACCAAGTCGGACCTTTTTAGAATATCTGAATTTTTGAATCAGGAACTTGAAGGTATGTTTCTTGGGGAGATTAAGAATTATCTTACCCGTAGGCTTCTTGAACAACGTGATACCTTTTATACTTTTTTAAAAAAGGCGATGCTTTTATTATCCATGCCGAGTTTGTTAAAAATGGAGGATAGAATTTATTTCGAAGGCACAACGAGCATTATGTTGCATCCGGAATTCAAAGATGTACAAAAGGCGAGATTGTTTTTTAGGGTTTTTGAAGAGAAAAAGGACCTTTTGGATTTGTTTAACGAGGATATGGAGTCGGACGGCGTAAAAGTGCATATAGGTAAAGAAAATTCCTGCAAGTATATTCAGGAATGTACTGTAATTACCTGCAATTATAAGCTAAAAGACAGGACAATAGGTGCTTTAGGTGCGATAGGCCCTACCCGCATGGAATATGGAAAAGTTATTTCTGCTGTTAAGTATTTATCGGATCTTTTGGGCAAGTCGTTAGAAAATCTTGGTTGAAAATAACATGGATTAGTTTATGTTAGATAAGTCAACATCCAAAAAAAATAAGATACTTTTAAGTTTTGACGAATTCAAGTCTTTAAAGGAAAAGGCAGAAAAGTCTGAGGATTATTATGACAGTCTCTTGAGACTTCAGGCAGATTTTGATAATTATAAGAAGCGGCTTGAAAGGGAAAAGACCGAGTTCATCAAATTTGCCAATGAAGAGATAATAGTAGAGATTTTGAAGATACTGGATGATTTCGAGAGGGCAGTAGAGGCAGGCAAGACAAAGCATGATTTTGACATATTATATAAAGGTGTTGAGATGATACATAAAGACCTTAAGGATTATTTGGAAAAAAGCGGATTGAAACAAATAGAGGCGAAAGGAAAACTTTTTAATCCTCATGAGCATGAAGCAATGATGCAGGAAGAAAGGGATGATTTTCCTGAAGATCATGTGATTGATGAGTTTCAGAAAGGATATACATTGAATGGCCGCATTATTCGGCCGTCGAAAGTAAAAGTGTCAAAGCAACCAAATGGAACCTCGGACGAAACCGAGGAAAAACCAGAAGATAAAGAGAAGAAGCAAGAGGAATAATTAACCAAACAAGGAGGTTTACAATGAGTAAAGTCATAGGAATCGATTTAGGCACATCGAATTCTGCAGCAGCAGTAATGGAAGGTGGTCGTCCTGCCATTATACCTAGCGCAGAAGGAGCAGGAGTGGCGAGTGGAAAGGCCTTTCCGTCTTTTGTGGCCTTTACAAAAGATAACCAGAAGCTTGTCGGAGAGCCTGCCAGGCGTCAGGCTACTGTTAATCCCGAAGGCACTATTTATGCGGCAAAGAGAAAGATGGGGACAGACTATAAATTTAAGATTTACGGCAAGGAATATACTCCTCAGCAGATTTCCTCTTTCATTCTTCAGAAGATAAAGCAGGATTCTGAGGCCTATCTGGGAGATAAAGTTGAGGAAGTGGTTATTACATGTCCGGCTTATTTTAATGATAATCAACGGCAGGCAACAAAAGACGCAGGAGAGATCGCCGGGCTTAAAGTTTTAAGAATAATTAACGAGCCAACTGCAGCCTGCCTGGCTTATGGTTTGGACAAGGTTGGTAAGGAATTGAAGATCATGGTGTTTGATTTTGGCGGAGGTACGCTGGATGTTACGATTATGGATATGTGGTTTGACAAGGAGCATAACGCAAGTGGTTTTGAGGTAAAGTCCACTAGCGGAGATACTCAACTCGGCGGTACAGATATGGATAACTTGTTGATCGATTATATTGTAAAGCAATTCAAGAAAGAGACAGGCATAGATTTGAAGAATGACAAAATGGCAGTACAGCGATTACGAGAAGCTGCTGAAAAGGCAAAGGTGGAGCTTTCAAGCACTTTAACTACAGATGTTAATCTCCCTTTTATCACTGCAGATGCAAGCGGCCCGAAACATCTTACCATGTCTATAAACAGGGCAAAACTTGAAGAGCTGGTTTCACCGATTGTAGATAAATGTACTGTACCTGTGGATCGCGCGCTTAAGGATGCAGGTTTTTCTCCTAATGATGTAGATAAGATTATTATGGTGGGAGGACCTACCAGGATGCCGATTGTGCAGAAATTTTTAGAAGAGCATGTTAGTAAAAAGATAGAGCGTGGTATAGACCCAATGGAATGTGTTGCCTTGGGTGCAGCAACGCAGGCCGCTATTATAAAAGGTGATGCGAAAGAAGTTTTGCTCCTTGATGTAACCCCGTTATCCTTAGGAATAGAGACACTCGGGGGGGTTTCTACAAAATTGATCGAACGTAACACTACGATACCTACAAAGAAAAGTCAGGTGTTTTCAACAGCTGCCGATAATCAGACTGCCGTTACTGTAAGGGTTTTACAGGGTGAGCGTAAGATGGCGAATGATAATACCGAGCTAGGCAGGTTTGATCTTATTGGAATCCCTCCTGCTCCTCGCGGTATACCGCAGATAGAAGTTACCTTTGATATTGATAGAGACGGTATTGTTCACGTGAACGCAAAAGACCTGGGAACAGGTAAGGAACAGACTATTAAAATAACTGCGCCTAAGAAATTATCAAAGGAAGATATAGAGAAGATGGTTAAAGAGGCAGAAAAATTTGCTAGTGAGGATGAAAAGAAAAAGGAAGAGGTAGAGCTGAAAAATCAGGCAGATACCCTTGTCTATTCTGTTGAGAAATCCTTAAAGGATTTCGGCGATAAAATTACGCAGGACGAGAGATTGAATATTGAGAGGAAATTGACTGATTTAAAAGAGGCTTTGAAAGGTAGTGATATTGAGAAGATTAAGAAGTATCTGGAGGAAGTTTCTAAGGCATCGCATAAATTAGCTGAAGAGGTATATAAGCAAGCTCAGGCAAAGCAGGCTCAACAATCTCAACCAGGAGCAGGGACTGCTCAAGATGCCCAGACTAAGGCAGGTGAGTCTGAAGAGCCGAAGAAGAAAAGTGACGATGATGTGATTGATGCTGAATATAAAGAAAAGTAAAAAGTAAAAACGAAAAAGCACAATTAAAAATTTAAAAGTTTTTAGTTTTAACTTGTGGTTTTGCCTTTTTACTTTTGCCTTTTTAGTTTAAACGATGTATTTTCCGTTTTGAATAATGATGTCAACCAAACGTGATTATTACGAAATCCTGGGTGTTCAGAAAGGCGCAAGTGTAGATGATATAAAGAAGGCTTACAGGAGTCTTGCCCTTAAATATCATCCTGACCGGGTCGCCCCTGATAAAAAGAAAGAAGCTGAAGAGAGATTTAAAGAGATTTCAGAGGCATATGCGGTTTTATCTGACCCTCAAAAGAGAAGTCAATATGATCAGTTTGGCCATGCTGGTATAGATTCGCGTTACACCTCCGAAGATATATTTAAAGGCGCTGATTTCAGCAGTATCTTCGAAGATTTGGGTTTTGGTGGGAGTATCTTTGAGGATATCTTTGATGGTTTTGGTGTTTTTGGAGGGGGGAGTAGTTCCAGGAGAAGACGCGGGCCGGGACGAGGAAGAGATTTAGAGTATGAGATCGAGATTTCTTTTGATGATGCAGCATTTGGTGTTAAAAAGACGATAAATATTCCCGTCAATGAGACCTGTGATGTTTGTAAGGGAGAAGGGACAAAGCCTGGGACAAAAAAGACTAAATGCCCTACCTGTGACGGTAGAGGACAGATTTTGCAATCAACCGGTTTTTTTAATATTGCACAAACATGTCCCAAATGTAGAGGCGAGGGCACATTTATAAAGAATCCGTGCTTGAAGTGTAGTGGTACAGGAAGAGAGAGGACTACAAAAAAGCTTGAAGTGAGTATACCAGCAGGGGTTGATACAGGTTCCCGTTTGCGCATACAAGGAGAGGGTGAGCTGGGTTCCAGAGGCGGGATGAGAGGGGATTTGTATATATATATACATGTTAAAGACCATCCTATATTTGAGAGGCATGGTTATGATATAATATGTGATTTTCCGGCAAGTTTTTCTACACTGGCACTTGGGGGAGAAGTAGAGGTGCCTACCTTGAACGGCAGAGTAGTGATGAAGATTCCTGAGGGTACCCAGAGCGGTAAAGTTTTTAGACTTGCACAAAAAGGAATAAAAAGATTAAGGGGTTATGGTTCAGGGGACCAGCTTGTGAGGATTATCGTAGAGACACCTACCCGTTTAAATTCAGAACAGAAGAGACTTTTAAAAGAATTCGCAGCTTCTTGTAACGATAGCGTAAGTCCGTTAACTAAGTCGTTTATGGAAAAGGTAAAGAATCTCTTTAGAAAATAAGTTGATTTGGAGGTTGAATATGCCGACATACGAGTACGAATGTGAAAAATGCAAAAAGGTTTTTGATATGTTCCAGAAGATGAGTGATAAGCCTTTGTCTATGTGTCCGGATGAATCATGTAAAGGTAAGGTAAGGAGATTAATAGGTGCGGGCTCGGGCCTGATTTTTAAAGGCACTGGTTTCTACGCAACTGACCATAGAAGCGAAAGCTATAAGAGAAAAGAAAAAGAAGAAAGCCCAAAAACCGAATCTCCTTGTTCTACATGTGATAAAAAAGAATGCAAAACTCAATAAAGAACTTCCTTAAATATTGGGGGCCTTTATGCATATATGCAGGGATTATATTTTATGTGTCCAGCATTTCAAAACCTTTACCAGATATAGGCATTCCTTCCTTTGACAAACTGTTGCATGTATTTGAATTTGTAGTTTTTGGATTCCTTGCATCGCGCGCCTTTAGACATTCTTCTTGGCTTAAAGGCGGTGCGTCGCATCGGGTCGTGATATGGGCAAGTTTAGCCGCAATTCTTTATGGAATCTCAGATGAATTCCATCAAAGTTTCATACCGGGCCGTATATTTAGTTTATTTGATATATTGGCTGATAGTATCGGTGGGACATTAGGCGCATTTATTTATGGCAGAAATCATACCATTTAAAGGCACTCTTTATAATAACAGATTGATAAAAGATATATCAAAAGTAGTCGCACCTCCCTATGATGTGATCTCTCCTGAAGAGCAGGACGGATTTTATTCCCAAGAGCCGCATAATATAATCCGCATTTTATTAGGCAGGGATTTTCCTGATGACAATGAGAAAGAAAATAAATATACTCGTGCTGCAAGATTTTTGGAAGATTGGCAAAAAAAAGGTGTCTTGGAAAAGGATAAAAGTGGCGCCATATATATATACTTACAGGAATTTACTGTCGACGGCAAGAGAATGCACAGGTTAGGCTTTATTGCGCTTTTGAAATTAGAGGATTTTGATACGCATACATCCAGTGTCTTCCCTCACGAAAATACACTTAGTGCCCCGAAAGAAGATAGGACGAGACTCTTGGGTGCTATCCATGCAAATCTGGGGCCTGTATTCGCGATTTTTTCGGATGAGGATAAATCTATCGGCGATATTTTAGAGCCTGAGACAAAAACACAACCTTTGATAGATATAGAAGACAGTCACGGTATTCGAAATAAATTGTGGAGGATATCCGACAGAGATACACTGGAGACAATCGTCCGTCTCATGAAAGATAAAAAACTTTTTATTGCGGATGGCCATCACAGGTATGAAGTCGGACTGCAATTCAGTAAGATTAAAAAAGATCCTGGATGCGGATACATACTTACTTATTTCACAGACCTTTATGCTGATGGGGTAGTGATCTTGCCTGTACACAGGTTGATCAGCGGCGTGACAGATGAAGTCTGGAGCGGTCTGGAAAAAGATTTGAAGAAAGATTTCACAATAGAAGGATTTCTGCCCAAAGAGCATGTTAAGGTTTTTCTTTCTAGAGCAACGCAGTTTGAGAAGAGGTTTGTTGTATATGACGGTCATAGATTCATAGGATTGATTCTCAATAGTAATGATTCCTTGGATATTACTGCACTTCACAATTTAGTCATAGACCCTTTACGCAAGAAGGCAAAATTAAACGGGGGGAAGTTTTTAATAGATTTTACTAAGGATTTAGATTATGCTGTTCGAGAGGTAAAGAGCGGTAAATTTTCACTTTCCGTTCTTTTGAACCCCATTAAAATTACACAGATTCGGGATGTGGCATTTTCAGGCAGGCGTATGCCGCAGAAATCGACGTATTTCTATCCGAAGGTGTTGACAGGGCTTGTAATAAACGTATTTTGATATGGCTATATTTAGAAAACCAAAATATACAGTGGTAAAAGTTTCAAAGCGGAAGGGTGTTCCTGACGGAACATGGCTGAAGTGTGAAGATTGCGGGGACATGGTCTATAAAAAGACCCTGGATGAAAACTTCAAGGTCTGTCCGAAATGCAATTTTCATTTTGTGCTCGGTGCTTATGAACGCATAGGTATGTTTCTTGATGAAGGCAGTTTCGAGGAATTTGAAAAAGATATGAAACCTAAAGATTTTTTGAAATTCAAAGGGCCTAAGACTTATATAGAAAAAATAGAGAAAGATAGAGCCTTTGTCGGCATGGAGGAGGCAATAGTTACAGGAAGAGGTTGTGTTAATAATAGAGAGATTGCACTTGGGGTGACTGACTCACGTTTTATTATGGGCTCTATGGGTTATGTGGTAGGAGAGAAGATAACACTGATTACGGAATTTGCAATTGAAAATAAACTGCCGCTTGTCCTTATATCCGGATCCGGCGGAGGTGCTAGGATGTATGAGGGAATGATTTCTCTTATGCAGATGGCAAAGACAAGTGCAGTCCTTGCCAGACTTAATCAGGAAGGGCTCTTGTATATTTCAGTGCTTACAAATCCTACCATGGCAGGTGTGTTAGCGAGTTTTGCTTCTCTGGGCGACGTAATTATTGCTGAGCCGAGGGCCCTTATCGGTTTTACCGGTCCCAGGGTAATAGAGCAGACGATACGACAGAAATTACCCGAAGGTTTTCAGCGTTCAGAGTTCCTTCTTAAGCATGGTCTTATAGACATGGTAGTGAATCGCAAGAATTTAAAGGATACTGTTACGCAACTTATTGATTATATGGGATGATAAGAAAGTAAAAAGTAAAAACGCAAAAGTAAAAATCACAACTAAAAATTTAAAACTTTTTAATTTTATCTTGTGGTTTTGCCTTTTTACTTTTATCTTTTGACTTTTCTAGTAAAGTTGCTAAAATACATAATAAGAGAGGTATAGTGTATGGCACAGGTGAGTCTGAAGAATATAACAAAGATTTTTCCGGGTAACATAGTAGCTGTAAATGATGTTAATCTCGGTATCGAGAATAAAGAGTTTGTGGTGCTTGTAGGGCCGTCAGGCTGTGGTAAATCTACTACTCTAAGGATGGTAGCTGGTTTGGAGAAGGCTACCGAAGGAGAGATCTGGATAGGCAATAAGCTTGTAAACGAAGTCCCTCCAAAAGATAGAAATATAGCAATGGTATTTCAGAACTACGCACTTTATCCTCATATGACAGTTTATGAGAATTTGTCTTTTGCTCTTAGGTTGCGCAAATTTCCTAAATCTGAAATTGACTCTAGAGTAAAGTATGCAGCAGAGATACTGGGTATAAAAAACCTGTTTAATAGAAAGCCTCGCGAACTTTCCGGAGGACAGCGGCAGAGGGTCGCTGTAGGAAGGGCTATTGTGAGAAAACCAATGGTGTTCCTGTTTGATGAGCCGTTGAGCAATCTGGATGCCAAGATGCGGGTGCAGATGAGGACAGAATTAAATAAACTCCATATTAGACTCCAGGCTACTATGCTTTATGTTACTCATGACCAGACCGAGGCCATGACAATGGGGAATCGTATAGTAGTTATGAAAGATGGGTTGATACAACAAGTGGCAGACCCTATTACGCTTTATGATAAACCTGTAAATAAATTCGTGGCAGGATTTATCGGTTCGCCGCCAATGAATTTTACGGATGGCACTATTATCAAGAAAGACGGAAAGTTTTTCTTTAGGGAGAATGGTTTTACCGTGAAGATCGTAGAAGATATGTACGATAAGATATCATCGTATCAAGATAGAGAAGTTACTTTTGGGATAAGACCCGAGGATCTATACGATAAACTTTTTGTCCAAGAGGCCTCTTCGGATAATACGGTAAAGGCTGTAGTTGAAATAGTAGAGCCTATGGGTGCCGAAGTCTTTTTATACATTAATGTCTCTAACAGCTCTCTTATTGCAAGGGTCGGTGGCCACGATAGGCCAGAGGTAGGCCAGGATTTAGACCTTGTTTTTGATATGAGCAAGGCCCATTTCTTCGATAAGGATACTGAAAAAACAATTGTCTAAAAATATATATCTACCCAGCCCCGTACCGGGCATCTTAATATATTAATATGCCTGGTATGGGGCTTATGTTTTTTTACCTACTTTAATGCATCCAGACAATATCACTAAGATCAGGATAGGCGCGTTATGCGTAATAAGTTTTATTATAATATCCTTTCTAATATTCCGCACTAATCTCCCGAGAATACCGACTATTTTTCTGTACAATCTGATTATTGTAATCAGCCTTCAGAGCCTGGGTTTTTATCGCGGCCTTTTTTTTCTGGGTGGGGCTATATTTCTTACCATACTTATATCTCTGGCAAAGAACTTTTATTATGTATGGAATGTCCCGGTGTTTTTTATAACATTTTTAATCGTAGACTCCAGAATAAAAGAAATGAGTTACTTTAATCATATTATGGCGACACGCATAGAAGAGATTGAAGAAAACATGAATCTACTTACCGATAAATATACGAGGGACAAAAGGGATGAGGGATTTTTGGAAAAGAAAGAACAAAAATACAGATCCTTAAAAGATGTTACAGCCATTTTAAACGATACCCTTTTGATGGATAAGGTTATTGAATTGATTTTAGACTGTGTTTTGCAGATAATCGGGAAATCAGAAGCGGCTTTTCTATTTTTGGTCGATACTAAAAAGCAGGAATTGAATCTGGCCACCTCTAGAATGGAGAGTGATCTTGATAGAGTGAAGGCGAAAAAAGGGGATCTATTGGATGAATGGGTGTTTAAACAACGACAGTGTTTGCTTGTAGAAGATATAAAAAAGGATTTCAGATTCGGTGCAGAAAGGATGGATGAATATCCAAGGGGCTTCCGTTCGGCTATCTTGTGTCCCTTGATGGAGAGAAGAAAGGTAATGGGAATAGTACGTTTGGAACATTCCAGGCCCAACAATTATACATCCGAAGACCTTAGGCTCCTGGATATATTGTGCGATTTGGGTACCGCAAGCTTACAAAACGCCAGGCTCTATAAAGAGACGCTGGAACTTGCCATTACAGATGGCCTTACCAGGTTGTATTTGCGCAAGTTTTTTCTGGATAGGTTGAAAGAAGAACTTTCTAGATCTCTGCGCAGTGACCTTGAATTTTCTTTTCTTATGATAGATATCGATAATTTCAAGAATTACAACGATAAATACGGCCATACAGCAGGAGATATAGTCCTTAAGACCCTTTCGAAGGTGTTTCAGGGATTTTCACAGAACGGTATCGTTGCACGTTATGGCGGCGAAGAGTTTTCAATGCTTTTACCTGAAACCTCAAAGAGTAGTGCTAAAGAACTGGCAAATAAAATCAGGAAGGCAGTTAAAAAAGAGGTCATAGACCTTCGCAGGGTGAAAACGAATGTTACGGTTTCAATAGGTTTATCTAGTTTTCCCGAAGATGCAAAGGTCCCGGACGAATTGATATTAAAGGCAGACGAGCGGCTTTATAAGGCAAAGAGGCTTGGGAGAGA
>JAHJHC010000127.1 GCA_018824145.1 Candidatus Omnitrophota bacterium
AAAGAGATTGGAAGTCTTTAAGGATTTTCAGGTAGACGCTAAAATTTTGAATATGGCAAAGAAGGATGCTATAGTGATGCATTGTCTTCCTGCACATAGAGGTGAAGAGATCACGGATGAGGTTTTAGACGGAGAACAGTCTGTAGTGATCGACCAGGCAGAAAATAGATTGCATGTACAGAAGGCGATATTGGTAAAATTGTTAAAATAAAGGACGATGACTTATGAGCAAAAAACTTGTTCTGGCATATTCAGGAGGATTGGATACTTCAGTTGCCCTCAGATGGCTTGCTGATAAGGGGTATGAAGTCATAGCTTACCTGGCTGATGTGGGTCAGGCAGTAAATTTTGATCAACTGAAAAAGAGGGCCCTTTCAGCAGGCGCTTCAAAGGTAATTGTCGAGGATCTAAAAAAAGAGTTTGCTTTGGATTTTGTCTTTCCTTCTTTAAAGGCAGGGGCAGTGTATGAATCAAAGTATCTATTAGCTACTGCGCTTTCAAGGCCTATTATTGCAAAAGGCATGGTCAATGTTGCCAGAAAATATAATGCAAAGGCCGTGGCGCATGGTTGTACAGGGAAGGGGAATGATCAGGTAAGATTTGAGGTAACCATTAATACCCTTGCACCGGAACTGAAGATTATCGCGCCTCTTAGGGAATGGGATATGTGTACCAGGGAAGAAGAGATAAGATATGCAAAGAAACACAAGATCGATATAGATGTTACAAAGAAGAGTCCTTACAGTTTGGATAAGAATATCTGGGGTATCAGTATAGAGTGCGGTGTGCTGGAAGATCCGTGGAAAGAGCCTCCTGAGGATGCATATAAAATGACTGTTGCTCCCCAAAAGGCGCCTAATAAGCCTACATATATAGAAGTCGAATTTAAAAATGGCGTCCCTGTAAAGATTAACGGAGATATATATGAGGCAGTTGAGCTAATAATGAAGCTGAATAAGCTAGGCGGTGCAAATGGTATAGGGAGGACCGATCTTGTAGAAAACAGGCTCGTCGGGATAAAGTCAAGGGAGATATATGAGGCGCCTGCGGCATGGATCTTATATAAGGCGCATAAAGATTTGGAGAATCTTGTATTAGACAGGGAACTATTGCATTTTAAGGAAGGGCTTTCTTTAAAATACGCCGAACTTGTGTATTACGGGTTGTATTTTACCCCGTTAAAAAAGGCCATTGACGCATTTGTAGAAGATACGCAGAAACATGTTACCGGAATTGTCAGGGTAAAACTATTGAAGGGTGTGGCCAGTGTCGCGGGAAGAAAGTCTCCTTATTCATTGTATAAGAAGGAGATGGCGACCTATGACAAAGGCGACGAGTTTGACAGGTCTATAGCAGAAGGGTTCATTAAAGTCTGGGGAATGCCATATAGGAAATAACTGTGGGAGAGTCATATGAAGAACAAATTATGGGGTGGAAGATTCAGTAAAAAGACCAATCCGTTAGTCGAGGAGTTTACGAAGTCTATCCAGTTCGATAAAAAACTGGCCGGATATGATTGTGTAAGTTCTCTTGTGCATATCGACATCTTAAAAAAAGCAAGGCTTTTGAATTCCATAGAGCATAAAAAATTAAAAAAGGGGCTGCAGGGGATCCTTGATTCAATCGCAGATTCCTCCTTTAAAATAGACTCTTCTTTCGAGGACATACATAGTTATATGCAGCATCTTTTAGAGAAAAAAGCAGGGCCGGCCGCTTTAAAACTCCATACGTGCAGATCGAGAAACGATCAGATAGTCTTTGACACAAAGTTTTATTGCATGAGCAATTCGTTGGCTGTGCAGGAGTTGTTGCTTGGTGTAAGAGAGGGTTTTCGGAATTTGCAAAAGAAAAATATGGATTTATATATGCCTGGCTATACACATTTACAGCATGCTATACCAATAAGATCGGTCAGTTATTTTGATGCGTATATCGAGATGTTATCGAGAGACTGTAAGAGGCTGGATGGGGCTTTTTGCAATATGAATTTAACTATGGGATCAGGGGCCCTTGCCGGGACACAGGTCGATTCGTCTAAGTATAATGCATCGCTGGGGGGTATAAAGATCGAAGCTGCTTCTAATTCTATAGATACAGTAAGCGACAGGGATTTTGTCGTAGAGATTTTAAGCGCTTTGGCAATAATAGGCATGCATCTTTCAAGACTTGCAGAGGATTTGATTTTATGGTCAACAAAGGAGTTTGATTTTATAGATATAGACGAGGCATTTTGTACGGGCAGCTCACTTATGCCGCAGAAAAAAAATCCTGATGTATTAGAACTTATAAGAGGAAATACAGGTAAACTATATGGAAATCTAATGAGTGTATTAGTAATGATGAAAGGTTTGCCTTTGGCTTACAATAGGGATATGCAGCTTGATAAAGAGCCGCTTTTTAGTTCTTTTGAGATTATTCAAA
>JAHJHC010000128.1 GCA_018824145.1 Candidatus Omnitrophota bacterium
CTTGTGACTGCAATATATTTCTTTATAATAGTTCTATCTTTTAACTGCCTTGACAGCTTTCTATGTGCAACTCCTGTTTTAGCTATCAGCATTATACCAGAAGTATCCTTATCCAGCCTATGGACAATCCCAGGCCTCATTATTCGTTTTGCGTCTTGCGTCTGGTGTGGTGCGTTGAATTTTGTTAAAAAGCCGGGGTAATTTAAAAGCGCATTTACTAACGTCCCTGAATAATGGCCACAGGCAGGATGCACTACCATTCCTGCAGGCTTGTTTACAACCAAAATATCATCATCTTCAAAGATAATATCCAGGTTAACTTTTTCTGCTTTTGGTATCCTTTTATCATGCTGAAATATACTTCTTTCCTCCAATTTTTCCAGGTCTATTTCTATTTTGTCATTAGACTTCACCTTATGCCCCGGTTTTACACACACCCCATTCAATAAAACTTCGCCCTTCTCAATCATCCCCTGGATCAAGACCCTAGAAATCTCCAATTCCGGCTTCAAATGGACAATATTCTTTGTAGCAACATTATCCACCCTCTTCCCATTATCCTCTATTTTAACTATCAACTCGTACATTGTACCGTTTGTGATTTTAGCTATGTACCTGTCCCTTTTTTCAAGATTAAAAGTGTCCCCTGTACTGTTTTGTGTACCGTTTGCTCAAAAGGAGCTAAAAATCAGGTAGTGAACGGTACAATTGACAATTAATATCCGATTTCTTTCAACACGGATTGCAAATTGGTTGGGACTACCTTTGGTTCTTTTACGGATTTTATGGCGCGGTCAGGGTCTTTGAGACCATGTCCAGTAAGGACACAGACTATCTTTGGGTTATGGACCTTTTTGAAATATCCGGTCTTAGAAAGCTTAAGGACTCCTGCTACTGAAGCACTGGATGCAGGCTCCACAAAAACACCTTCTCTATCAGCAAGCATCTTATAAGCATCAAGTATTTCTTTGTCACTGACCATATCAATAAGCCCCCCTGATTCATCTCTAGCTAGTTCTGCCTTTTTCCAACTTGCGGGATTACCTATGCGGATAGCAGTTGCTATAGTCTTTGGATTTTTTACTACCTTGCCTCGTACAATAGGGGCTGCACCCTCTGCCTGAAAACCAAGCATCTTAGGTAGACCTGTAATAAGGCCTTTTTCTCTATACTCTTTGTACCCTTTCCAATAGGCAGTAATATTCCCTGCATTTCCGACGGGTATTGCATGAAAATCAGGGTGTTTTCCTTCAAGTTGGTCACAAATCTCAAACGCGCCTGTTTTCTGGCCTTCTATTCTGTAGGGATTTATTGAGTTTACGAGTTTAATAGGATATTTATCAGTGATCTCTTTTACAAGATTAAGTGCATCGTCAAAATTGCCGTCCACTGCTATAACTTGAGCACCATGGATTAGCGCCTGAGCAAGCTTACCGAGTGCTATTGCACCCTTAGGGATAAGAACAACACATTTTATCTTGGCCCTTGCTGAATAACTGGCTGCCGAAGCAGAGGTGTTACCTGTAGAGGCACAAATAACAGCATTGCTCTTTTCCTCAATTGCCTTTGAAATAGCTAAAGTCATACCCCTATCTTTGAAAGAACCCGTAGGATTAAGGCCTTCGTATTTTAAAAAGAGTTCTGGCGTAACTGCATCTATACACTTTGATAAATGCGGCGCGTAAATAAGAGGGGTATTGCCTTCATTTAGGGTAATTATAGGCGTAGAGCCTGTTACTGGCAAAAAGTCTTTATACTTATCTATTACACCTTTCCACATAAAAATTTAGCTTTCTAATCTTATTAATACACTCTTTTTCTTTATAACAGGAAGGCTATCAATCTTCTTCAAGGCATTCTGCATATCTTTTTCTCTGGCCTCATGAGTAAGCATAACAATCGGAACTATATGGGCTTTGCTTCTTTCTTTCTGCACTACACTGGCAATAGAAATATCATACCTCCCTAAATGGTCCGCAATCTGTGCCAGCACCCCAGGCTTATCTATAGCAGAAAACCGCACGTAAAACCTTGTATAAACATCATCCATCTTTTTGACGGTTTTTATCTCTAGCCTTTTGGGAACGATAAACTCACTGGATACATTATCATTTACAATAGTATATGCTATATCCACGATATCGCTCAAGACAGCGCTTGCAGTAGGTAACTTCCCTGCGCCTTCTCCATAAAATACCTGTTTACCCACCAAATCAGCATCTATGAATACAGCATTGTAAATACCTGAAACAGAAGATAATAGATATCCTTTAGGTTGAAGGGTCGGGTGCACCCTTACTTCCAATTCTTTCCCGTTACGTTTTGCAATTGCAAGCAGTTTGATTGTATATCCAAGTTCTTTTGAGTATTGGATATCGATAGGAGAGATATTCTCAATCCCCTCAACATAGACATCTTCTATTGTAACTATTTTACCGAATGCAATAAGTGAAAGGATAGCTATCTTATGAGCAGAATCCAAACCTTTTATATCTAGAGAGGGGTCTCTTTCAGCATAGCCTTTTTGTTTAGCTTCATTCAGTGCAGATTTAAAGCTAACGCCTTCACTCGACATCTTAGATAAAATGTAATTCGAGGTGCCGTTTAAAATACCGAATATACTTGAAAATGTATTAGCCACCATGCCTTCACGTATAGATCTGATAATCGGAATGCCTCCTCCGACACTTGCTTCAAAAAAAACCTGTCGATGCATCTGAGCTGCTTTTTTAAAAATAGCATAGCCTTCAGTTGCCAAGAGCAATTTATTGGCAGTCACTACATGCTTACCCTGACTGAGGGCGCTCATAATAATCTCTTTGGCTGGATGAACTCCTCCTACTAACTCAACCACTATATCTATATCAGGATCATTAATTACTATCTTAGCATCTCTGGTGAACATATCCTTAGCTACTTTAACTTTCTTTTTTGCACCAAGGTCCTTATCACACACCCTGCTAAGATTCAGCTCTATACCTGTTCTATCACAAAAGACTTTACGACGCTCCAATAAAAGCTTAACTAATGAAGAACCAATAGTCCCAAGTCCTATTACTCCTATATTGATCTTATTTTTCACTTGTCTCATTCTCCTCGATTTTATGAATAATGTTCTACAAGTTTCCTTATCGCATCCCTGTCTTCTTCTTTAAGGCTTATGAACTTCACCCTGGTATCAGACAGTAAGTTTTTAACTATTTGTTTCGAGTCAACCACCCTGACATTCACAACTATGTAATCAGGAGAGGTCGGCAATTTGATCTTTAGCTCCAATATCCTACCAGCTTCAAATTGTCTATCTGTTGAAAATAACAACCCTCCAAGGCTTATATTTTTGGTTTGAGTTACATCAGCCTTTGACACTTCATTAGTAATATCTCTATAAAAAACAACAAAACTCCCAGGTATCCTGACAAATCGTCTTCTTTCAAACATGACTAGCTTTCCCTTTTGCTTTCCATCCTTATTTCTACGAAGCCAAGCACGTTCTTCTTCGCCAAAGTGTTTTCTCCTTTGGCTTCGAAGCAATCTCTACGAAGCTAAACATGTAAATGTTTAGCGAAGTAGGAAAAGTTGCTTGGCGAAGTAGAATGGTCGGGGCGACTGGACTCGAACCAGCGACCCCCTGAACCCCATTCAGGTGCTCTAGCCAAACTGAGCCACGCCCCGTTCCAAAGTCTTTACTATCATCAAACAACCAACCAGATTTGTACGCAATAATCTACAAATAATATCTTGAGTATCGATTGGACTTTGGAACGGGTCACGCCCCTATCCCAAACTCTCCAAATAATGCCTAAGCCTATCTCTTAAGTATTTCTTGCCCCTACCTGTCTTTAATTGCTTTTCTCTTGCTATCGCATCCCCCTTATACAAGCAACCTTCATAACAAACCAACCTAAACGGCAATCTGGATTTTGTCGAAGGTTCTTTTCCATTATTATGCTCTTCTATACGTCTATCTAGATTATCCGTAAACCCAGTATAAAAATTATTATCCTTTAAACTCTTAAGCACATACACATAATACATGCGTAGAAAATTATACCATATATAAAGAAAGGTTTCAAATCATATCAAAGACAGGAACATCAGGCGAGATTATTTCTTTTTCCTCTTACCTATCATATAACCTGCAATTGCACTTATAACAGCAACAAAAATTATAGTTAATATTTTGCAAAATAGACAAATAGTAACCCCATCACATTTACAAAACTCTAATAATGGACAAGAACCCATTTTACTTGTTCCTTTTGATTTTTATCTTAAATATGCCTTTCAATAATCTCTATTAGTTTCTCGAAATTTACTGATTTAGCTATGAAGGGATATCCACCTATATTATCGCCTCTCGAAGAAATCTCATCCTCTTTTACTATTGATGTCAGAAAAACGACTGGTGTTTCTTCAAGAGTATTATCTGCTTTTATCATTTGAGCCACAACAGTCCCATCCATTTCAGGCATCATGATATCCAATAAGATAAGGTCTGGTCTAATCCTCTTTGCTGTATCAAAACTTTTCTTCCCTTCATTTTCTACGATGACTTCATAGTTACCTGTTTGCTCAAGATTCAGCTTTACTAATTTCGTGAAGCCTTTTTCATCATCAATGATTAAGATTCTTTTCTTTTCCATTCTTTTCTCCTTTTATCTTATTCCACCTTAGGTTCTCGTGTCATGAGTTCATTTACTGCTAAAAAAGGTGACTTCTTCTCAAATAACACTGAATATACCTGTTGTGTAATGGGTAATTCCAACTTATGTCTTTTACCAAGCCGAAGGGCGGCTTTTGAGGTCCACGCCCCTTCTATTTCCATTGCACTTTTTCTAAGGACATCTTCGGGATTTGCACCCTTACCTATCTTTTCGCCAAAACCACGATTCCTTCCTTCTGAACTTGTGCAGGTCGTGATTAAATCACCTAAACCACTAAGACCTATGAAAGTCTCTTTAGAAGCACCCATAGCCACACCTAACCGAGTCATTTCCAACAACCCCCTTGTCAATATAGCAGCCTTAGTGTTTGCCCCAAATCCCAGACCGTCTGAAATGCCAGCTGCAATTGCTATAATATTCTTAAGCGAACCTCCTATTTCTACGCCTATTATATCTCTATTAGTATAAACCCTGAATCTCTCCGTCCTAAAAACATCCCTCACTTTACCTGCCAAAACATCATCTTTAGATGAGACAACAACAGCAGTTGGTACGCGTCTGGCTACTTCAGGCGCTATGCTTGGTCCTGATAAAACAGCCAGATCCACCTCTCCTAAAATCTCGAAAAGCACCTCACTCATCCTTTTAAGCGACTTCTCTTCAAGGCCTTTTACCACACTGACAAAACTTGCCCTCGACTCTTTAAGAGAATCCTTATTATTTACCAAAACTTGTCTCAAAAAACGTGAAGGAATAGCCAGGATTATTAGATCTGCATCTCGGCAGGCGGTATAGACATCACAAGTAAATTGAATCCCTGTTGGCACTTTAATGCCCGGTAAGAACTTCGCATTTTCTCTATCCTTTTTTATCTTATCTATATTATCCCTAAAGGCGCCCCATAAAGACACATCAAACCCTTTAGTCTTCAATAGAACAGCCAGAGCCGTCCCCCAACCCCCATCTCCTAAAACCGCTATCTTCAAACTCCCCTCCAATATCTACTGTACAAAAAAAGTGTAGCATAAGGGAATTGAGTAGTCAATATATTATAATTGTGCTCGCTCGTCTTTTTGCCAGAGGGCTAACGCTGTCTGGCACATTAGGAAAATTTTGGCAAAAGTCCGCAAGGATTTACGGCGAGCTTCAATCATGTATTCAAACGATAGGGTATCACAGAAGGGAGCCGTAAACCGTAGCGGACGGCAAAATTATTCCAGTGCCAGACAGCGTTAGCCCTCTGGCAAAAAGACACCATGTCCGCGCTCGCAAATAAAAAACCCAGCACGTATTTTATTAATAAAAATATATGCTGGGTTATACGGTATACTTACTTATCCTTTGTAAATAAAAAATCTATCTCAAAAGAATGTTTGAATGCTATGGAGTAAATCTCACTATCAACAACAGCAAAAAACCTACCTATAACATCACATATGAAACAGTCTTTTTTCAATTTTGTATCACGTTTCTTAAAAATAAACACGTGTCTCTTATTAGTAGAATCCAATTGAGCCTTTGCCTTGTTTATCTTCAATCCGTCTGGATTTTTAAATTTACTATGGTCTTCAACTATATATACAGAATGACGCCGGGTAATGGTCTTAACGCCATCCCTCTCAACTGTCTCAGCTATATAGAGGTCTTTCCTTGTTTTATCCTTAGAGGTTAAGTTCTTAAATAATAATTCTCTCATAGCATATCCTTTAACAGTTCGTTCAATACTTTTTAAATCTTTTTAATTGGACAGCATAAAAAAATTCCCCTTGCGAAAAACTAACCCCTATCCCAAACACCAGGGTTTACCGCGGGGCTGTCATTTAAAAGTATATCACACGATTCAAATTTTGTCAATTCCACTGGGTATGGAATTTACTCAAAAAATCGAAGCAATTTTTACATAACTTGTTGTAAATACAAAAGTAAGGACTCAAGGACAGTTCTTGCGGGATAAAAAAGAAAGGATTAGAAAAAATGTACCTATAGTTATTGCAATGTCGGCAATATTGAACACCGGCCATATCCTAAAATCAAGAAAATCCGTGACATAGCCGAATTTCAATCTGTCTATCAGATTACCCAGCGCGCCTGCGATTATAAGGATGAGCCCAAAATTAATTATTGGGTCAGATAAAAATTTACCTCCCTTAATAGATTTTAACACAACCAATAATATATAAACAATAACTACTATTGATATCATAATAAAAATTAAGGTGAAATTCTTAAAAAGACCAAATGCCGCGCCTTTATTGCTTACATATGTAATATGGAAAATGTTCCTGATAAGAGGAAGGCTTTCCCCTACTGTAAATTTTAAGCGAACCAGTAACTTCGAATACTGGTCAATGGCGAGAATCAATAGAATAGAAAATATGGAAATCAGCGCTTGGTTTTTTCTTCTTGTGACTGGCATTGTATACAGCACTTTGCGTAGGGTAAAGCATTTAATCTCCGAACAGGGATCTTTTTATTGCAAGACAGGCATTTACCGTATGCCCCTTCTTCTATGCGTTTTAATGCCTCGTCAATCTCGTAAATAATCTCCTGTTCCCCGCTAGCAATATTCAAACTAAATTCTCTATCATAACTATCACTGGCCATATCAGCCATGTGGTAACTATAGCCGGAAAGATCACCTGAAGCCTCTTTTTGAGACTTCAGACTTTCCCTGGCGATATTGTTGATCTCTCTTAAAATATCTTCCCTCTTTTTTAAAAGAAGTTTCTTGAATTTAAGGGCTTCCTTTTTTGTCATAAAACTTCAACTCCCTTCCACAATGACATCCACGCATCTCTTGCAAAGATCAGGATGAGTCTTATCACTTCCTACAAACTTGCTCCAGTTCCAGCAACGAGAACATTTTTTGCCCTCTGCTTTGGCAACCCCGATCTTCCTGATATCGGACTTTTCCAACTCTACCTGTGAAGTTATAAAAAGCGCAGGCAAATCTTGCAAATATTTAGTTAGGAAATTATACTCTAAATCATCTTTTATGTAAAGAGATATTTTTGCCTCTAACGGGCTGCCAATAATCTTTGCAATCCGCTTTTCTTCAAGGAATTTCAAAACCTCTTCCCTTAGATCTCTCAATCGCAACCAATGATTATCGAGCTCTGGATCTATAAGCCCCTCATCGATCTCCGGCCAGTCTGAAAGATGAACCGACCCTTCTCCTTTAAAATGAGACCATATCTCTTCTGCGGTAAACGGTATAAGGGGCGCTAATAATCTCACCAATATATCCAGAATCCTATAAAGAACTGACTGCGCGGATCTCCTCTCTTTAGAATCTGCCCGAAAAGTATACAACCTATCCTTTAAAATATCAAAATAGAAACTCGACATGTCTACAATGCAAAACTTATAAAGTAGACTTACGACTTCATGATACGAAAAATCCTCAAAGGCTCCAGTCACGTCTTTTAAAAGAGAATTTACGCGCGATAGAACCCATCTGTCAATCTCGAGCATATCTTTTATGCTACAGGCGCCTTTTTCAGGATCATAGTCAAAGATATTCCCGAGTATAAATTTCGCCGTGTTTCTAAATTTCCTATAGGCCTCGACTGTGCGTTGCAGGATCTCCTCTGATATTTTTACATCGTCGAAATATGACGAAGAACTTGCCCAAAGCCTCAATACATCCGCCCCTTTTTTCGAAAAGACTTCCTGAGGCGCAATAACATTCCCTGCTGACTTAGACATTTTCTTGCCTTCTCCGTCAACTACGAAACCATGGGTCAGGACGTTTTTAAAAGGTGGAGTATTTACCACCCCCATGGCAACTAATAAAGAAGCCTGAAACCATCCTCTATGTTGGTCGCTGCCTTCAAGATACAAATCCGCAGGAAAACTTAAATCGTCCCGGGTCTTTAAAACTGCCTGGTGGCTTGCCCCGGATTCAAACCAGACGTCCAGAATATCTGTTTCTTTTTCAAATTTTTTGGCACCGCATCTTGGACATTGAAAATCCTTTGGCACAAAATTTGAAACGTCCTTTAAAAACCACGCATCTGAGCCTTCTTTTCCAAAAATCTCCTCTATCTTTTCCATTACTCTTTCGTCGATTATCGCCGTTAGTGGACTACACGAAGTACAATACAAAATCGGAATCGGCACACCCCAGTAACGCTGTCTTGATAGACACCAGTCAGGCCGCAATTCTACCATACTGGAGATACGTTTTTCGCCTATAGCCGGCACCCATCTGATTTTCTTAATCTCCTTGAGTGTTTTTGAGCGAAGATTGTTTTTATCAACTCCCACGAACCACTGTTCTGTTGCGCGGAATAAAAGGGGTTGTTTGCACCGCCAACAATGTGGATATGAATGTTCTGTTTCTTCTGCAAGCAACAGCGAATTTTTATCGGCCAGCATTTTAAGGATAATTGGATTTGCTTCAAATACATCTTTGCCTATCAAATTGGGGATCTCACGATCCTCTTCTCGTGGTTTTTTGAATCTTCCTTTAGCATCAACAGGCATAATGACAGGAAGTCTATATTTCAAACCCACATCATAGTCTTCTTGTCCATGGCCAGGTGCAATGTGAACACAGCCCGTCCCTTCTTCATTTGAGACAAAATTAGCCAATATAACCTTTGAATCGCAAGTGAAAAATGGATGGTTTGCAACTATATTTTCAAGTTGTCTGCCTTTGAGTTTTTTTACAACCTTTCCTTTAAAACCTATTTTCTCCTGCAGTTTGTCTAAAAGGTCTTCTGCAAAAATAAGGATTTCTTCTTTTGTATCAAATTCTACGTAGTCAAGATCAGGGTGTACAGCAATTGCAACATTAGAAACAAGCGTCCATGGCGTTGTAGTCCAAACAAGAAAACTCCCGCTTTCTGAATTCGGAGATCGGGGTGAAATTTTAAATCTTACATATATTGAAGGTGAAATGTGGCTCTCATATTCCACCTCAGCCTCTGCAAGTGCAGTTTCACACATGGCACACCAATTTATCGGCTTCAATCCCCGATAAATAAAACCATCTTTTGCCAGTCTGTTGAAACTGGATACTATTTCTTTTTCATAGTTGGGTTTCAGCGTCAGATATGGATCATTCCAGTCTCCAAAAATTCCAAGCCTTTTAAATTCCTCTTTTTGTATATCTACGAATTCAATCGCGAATTCATATGCCATTTTCCTAAACTCTACCTGGCCGATATCGTGTTTTGTCTTTTTAATCTTTTTAAACAGCTGGTGCTCGATCGGCATACCGTGACAATCCCATCCGGGAACATATGGCGCATCAAAACCGCGCATTGTTCTGAATTTAATAACGATATCCTTCAAGGTTTTATTTAAGGCATGGCCTATATGGATATTGCCATTTGCATAGGGCGGCCCGTCATGAAGTACATATTTCTGAGCGCCTCTTCGCCTGTCTCTAATCTTCTTGTATATATCTTGCTTCTCCCAATCAGCCAGAATAAGAGGCTCTTTAGTAGGCAGATTCCCTTTCATGGGAAAAGGTGTCTTCGGTAAATTTAATGTAGATTTATAGTCCATATCGCTAAATATACTTTCCTATTATTATGTCCAATCTCTTTTTTATGTGATCAGGGACTTTGGTCTTGTCAGTTACAATAGCGTATTTCAATGCGTCTTTACATTGGCAATTTCTCTCGCGGGAAATCCTGGGCACTACATTTCTTATCAGTTTTTTCGCTGACTCGGAATTTTTAGCCAAATTCTCTATGACCATATCAATAGTAACCATCTCTTCATGCCAACAATCATAATCAGTAATAAACGCAACTGTAGCAAAACATATCTCTGCTTCCCTAGCCAGCCTCGCCTCTGGCATATTAGTCATTCCTATAACATCCATCCCCCAGCTCTTATATAAGTGTGACTCTGCTTTCGTGGAAAAGGCAGGGCCTTCCATATTAAGGTATGTGCCTCTATCATGCATTTTAAGACCAACGTCTTTACCTGCATCAAAAATCACTGATCTTAAATCCGGACAAACCGGCTCTGCGAAACTTATGTGAGCAACTATGCCTTCTCCGAAAAATGTGGTCTTACGGGCCTGATTAGTCCTGTCGACAAACTGGTCCGGAAGCATGACATCCAATGGCTTCAGTTCTTTTTTAAAACTCCCGACTGCTGATATGGATATAATCTGTTCAACCCCAAGGTGTTTCATCCCATATATATTAGCCCTATAGTTTAGCTCTGTCGGTAAAATTGTATGTCCTCTTCCATGTCTTGGTAAAAACACGATTTCTACGCCATCTAACTTTCCAATAATATAGCCACTAGACGCCTCCCCAAAAGGGGTGGATATCTTAACTTCTTTTACATCTTTCAACCCATCTATCGTATATAATCCACTCCCGCCTATAAATCCTACCTTCATCACATACCTCCATTACGACTCAGTTGCCGAGACCTATTGCAAGCTGCTTTCACAGCTTGTGTTATTATACGCTCAAGGCCTTTCTTTTTAAATATCTTCAATGCCGCCTCAGTAGTCCCACCCTTTGAGGCGACTTTTTTAACAAAATCCTGCATTGATATATCTGTGAGACTAGCAGACTCCGCTGCACCTATAAAAGTAGCATTTGCCAGGCGCCTGGCAAGATTCTTATTTAAGCCACAAGACACCCCTGCCTTCTCCAGTATATCAGTAAATAAAAAATAATAGGCTGGCCCGCTGCCACTTACAGCAGTAACAGCATCCATAAGATTTTCTTTAAGTTTCACCACTTCACCCAGACTCATAAAAATCCTGCCTACACACACTAAATCTCTCTCAGTAGCAAATCTGCCGCGTGTAATTGCAGAGATACCTTTCCCTACCAATAACGGCATATTCGGCATTACCCTGACGACCCTGGCTTTACCCAATACCTTCTCTAACAAATCTGTCTTTATGCCTGCAGCTATTGAAACAATAAGTTTACCCTTAACATGAGGCTTTATTTCTTCTAATACCTTTATTATACACTGAGGCTTTACAGCAAGAATAATAAGAGATGCCCTTTTAGTCAAGTTAATATTATCTCCGGCAAGAAATATATATTTAGTCTTCTTGAAACGCAACATGGCTGGATCCACATCGTTTATAAGAAGCCTCTCGTTGATACACAATGCTATAGCCTTCCCCATATTCCCCGCGCCAATTATACCTATCATAGAATTTTCTCCTTAATTAACCCCGCACCTTAAAGGTGCGGGGTTAATTCACACTTATCACTTAGCTTCACTCCGTTCGCTAAGTGATGTGTTCATTAAAAATACTCCGACAGAAAAAAACGGGCCTTTGATAAGATTCTGCCGGTAAAACTATTTGTATTAAAAATAGATCTGGAATTTTTCTCTAATTTTTTAAGGATCCCGTATCTGGCAAGGCCCAGGCAACAAGCAAAACTAGTATCCTGCAGATCTTTCGTATTCACTATCTTCGCCATATCAATAGGCACGCAAAAAATATCTTCTATAGCCTCTACAAACCCGTCCATCCTTGAAACACCGCCCACAACTGAAATATGCGGAATCCGCTTCTTGGTCTTCAGATAAGGTTGTATTTTTTTATAGACATCCTGCATGATCTCTTCTACCTTAGGAAATAAAAGGTCCGATATCTGGCGTCTTGAAATAACACCTACTCTCTCCTCAGACTGAGTATCACTATAAACAGAACCTATCCTATTCCTTAAAGAAGGTATCACGATAGGACTTGTATCATATAAATCTTCAATGGCCTTAGCAACAATACCATGTTTCATCCTCAATTCCTCTGCCTCTTCAAACATTATACCCAACTTCTCCTGCAAAACTTGCGTAAGCTCATCACTGCCGAACGGAAAATAAAAACAATCCCGCAATTTTCCGTCAATAAATAATACCACTTCTGCAAGATCCTTACCAACATCTATAATTACTGCGTCTTCTTCTAATTCTTTCCGGTCAAATATGGCAAGTGCTGTGCCCGCCCCTGAGAGGATCACATCTTCGACTTCATAACCTGCTAGATTAACAGCCTTTGTAAGATTCTGCAAAATATTGACAAGGGTCGTAATAATATTTAAATCAACGTCGAGTTTTGAACTAAATAAACCCAAAGGCTCTTCGATTTCAATCTTATCGTCTATAAAAAACCTCTCGGGACTAAGGTGGATTATTTCTCTATCAAGAGACATGGCTATAAGTTTGGCTGATTCTATGCACCTGGTGATATCGTCTTTTGTAATCTCACTTGGTCTATCTGATATATTGATAGAACCCCGACTTTTAAATGTCCTTACCTGCACGCCAGAAATATTAGTAATCAATTTTCTTACTCTACAATGCGCTAAGCTCTCGGCATTGGACACTGCATCTTGTATTGCGTCTGATAGTAGATTGAGATTCGAAACCAACCCTTTTGAAAAACCCTTTGTAGGAGACGATGAGAACCCTAAAATCTTCTCTTTTACATGTATAGGTGGTGTTTTTTGTGCCCGTTCTTTAAGACGAATATGTGAATCCACACCATGGGCTATTAAAGCCCGGATCGAAGACGAGCCTATGTCCACTCCACAAACAATATCAGGATTCATGTCGGCCTTCCTCTAAGGGCCTACGATCGGATCCTCAAAACGCAGGTCAATATACTTAAAATTATTGATATCCGAACTGAACTGGCTAAGTACTGTTGCCAAAACCTTAAGTCTATTACGAAAATCGGTATTTCCTATCTTTATCTCAACATCGACTTTATCGATATAAAAAGACAAATTTCCAGGATCAGTTATGTCTACCATTTTCAATTTAAACTCCTGCAGTTCTTTGATGTCCCTCATATCTTCTATAAGACTCAGGGCCTTACTAAGCCTATCTTTCTCAAACCTGCTAAATTTAGACGTCTGGATCTTAGCAAGGTTTATACCTATGCCAGTAATAATCGGAAGGTTCGGATCCGGAAAATTTTTTACATCCGGGAGCAAAACCCCTTCTCTATCTACAAAATAATATCTATCTGAACGGATCTGTAGAACTGCTTTCCGCAATATTGCCTGTACAATCAATTTATTCGGTAGGACACGTCTAACGACAATATCCTTAAACTCCGGATGTAACAAAACTACCTTCTCCTTGAAATCGCTTAAATCTATAAAAAATATGCTCGTCCCCTCAATTCTTTGATCAGCAATCTCATCGAAAGGCAGTGTTTTCTCAGAACCATCTTCATCATACAACGTTACAACTACTTCCTTAATCATAAAGTACTCTGAATCCACAAACATATATTTCAATCTTACAAGGCCGACGCCAAGCATAGTAACTAGTGCTATAACTATTAAAAATTTGCTCATAGCTTTAATATTGACTAGAGATTTTTGGGAAACGCGCATCTTCTTTTTTCTAAAGCTTAATCTCTGCCTTCTTGCTCTTATCATAATACTCCTTCGCTAATGCAGGCAATCATTACTGTACTGACTTCAAAATTTTAAGAATAAGCCCTTCGAAATCAACACCAGCTGCCAAAGCTGCCTTGGGAAGCAAACTCATCTCCGTAAGGCCTGGTATAGTATTCACCTCAAGCACCACAGGAATA
>JAHJHC010000129.1 GCA_018824145.1 Candidatus Omnitrophota bacterium
ATGTATTTTATCTACACTGTTACATTAATTATATTAGCCAGTATATTGATACTTCTCTATAATGAGGAAAAGAGATTCAAAAGATCCATAACCCATGGTTTGGCTAATAAATACTGGATTTTAAGAGAGAGAAGGAAATATGTCCGGTTTAACGATGAGATAAGGATACGGTATAATGTCAGACGTAACTCCCATGATTACCTCACTTCTAAGACAGCTAACATATCCAGAAAAGGCCTGTGTCTTTTGACTTATGAGAAGTTAAAAGAAAAAGGTTACCTGACCTTGGAAATAGAGCTCCCCAAGACTTCAAAGATCATAAGATTGATCGGACAGGTGATGTGGACAAAGGATCTACAGACTCAAGATGCAGAAGGCCGTCGCCTTTTCTATGCCGGCATCAGATTTTCCAAGATAGATCCGGATGCCGAGGCAAAGCTATTGGTCTACCTGAATGCATTAAAGGCTTAGAAAAAGAGGCATGAAAGTCATACTAGTAGGCACAGGCACAGGAGTTGTTTCCAGACGTAGAAATACACCTTGTATCTTCATGCAACTCGGAGAGAAAAGAGCGATCTTTGACAGCGGTCCCGGGACTTTGAAAAATCTTCTATCAATAGGGGTAGATTGCCTTAACCTGGACATTATTTTTTATACACATCTGCACCTGGATCATATCTCTGAATTGGCTGCGATAATGTTTGCAGCTAAGATCCCGCCGGCAATAAGGGCTAAGACCCTTACTGTATACGGTCCTCTTGGCATAAAGGATTATTATAAGAAGATAAGGGAGTTGTATAAAGATACCATATGTACGGATGCCTACGAATTGGTCATGGAGGAGGCAGGGAATAAAAAAATCGATATAGACGGTTTTAAGATCTCTACCAGCCCATTGAAACACCATGGCGGAGGAATGGGATACAGGATAGTGACACCCAAAGGCAAAATAGTGGTATATTCGGGTGACACTGATTACTGTAAGGAGATTATAGCGCTTTCGAAAGATGCGGATCTACTTGTGCTGGAATGTTCCTTCCCTGATATGATAAAAATGGAAGGGCACCTTACCCCTATTACTGCAGGAAAGGTCGCAGCGCAATCTAACGCAAAAAAACTGGCACTCGTGCACATGTATCCTGTATGTGACCAGGAGAATATATTGGATGCCTGTAAAAAAGAGTTTAGCGGCGAGGTCATGGTAGGCGAAGACCTTATGAGTTTTGAAGTAGCATAAACACGGGAAAAATGGTAAAATAAAGGAGGAGTAATTTATGGATACAGTATCTTTTGAAGAATTCAAAAAACTCAGCATAAAGATATGCAGGATAAAAGAGGTCAAAGACCATCCGAATGCGGATAAGCTCTATATCCTAAAGATAGATATCGGAGGAGAGGAAAGAGAGGTAGTTGCGGGCATAAAGATGTCTTATAAACCAGAAGAGTTAAAGGATAAGCTTGTGGCCTTTGTGGAGAATATAGCACCTGCTACCATTAGAGGCGTTGAAAGTAGAGGCATGGTGCTTGCAGCTCAAGACAATGAAAAAATCGTCGTGATATCTCCTGATAAAGATATTGCCCCTGGGTCAAAGGTCAAATGAAATGGTTATAGGTCTGACTGGTCCGAATGCCTCGGGAAAAGGCGAGGCAGCTAGTTATATAAAATCAAAAGGGTTTATTTACCATTCACTTTCAGACATACTAAGAGAAGATGCTGAAAAACGAAGCCTTGAGCCCTTGCGTGAAAACCTCATAAACCTGGGGAATGAATTAAGGCGCATAAATGGCCCTTCGTTTTTAGCCCTGCGTCTTAGAGAAAGGTTGCTAGATACAGAAGACCACATAGTCGACTCCATAAGAAACCCCGCAGAGGTGGAGGAACTTAGTAAGAGCCATGATTTTACGCTGATAGGCATAGATGCCCCTGTGGAGACACGGTTCAAAAGAAGTTTGAAAAGAAAAAGGCCGGGGGATGCTGATACCCTGCAGGAATTTATTGCAAAAGAAGAGAAAGAGAATAAGGACAGTTTTGAAAACCAGCAGCTGCAAAGATGTCTTAAGATGGCAGATGTAGTTATAATAAACGATTCAACCGTAGACCAACTTCACAGGAACATAGATGAGGCAATCAAAAAAAGCAGAAAGACCTGACTGGGATGAGTATTTTTTAAAGATGGCTTATCTTGTGGCTGAGCGCTCGACATGCCTGAGGCATCATGTAGGTGCGGTCATCGTGAGAAAGAAACACATCCTTACTACAGGTTACAATGGTGCTGCTAGCGGAGTCAAAGATTGTTTGAAACTGGGCTGTTTAAGAAACGAAAGAGGCATTAAATCCGGAGAAAGACATGAGATCTGCAGGGCAATACATGCTGAACAAAACGCGATCATACAAGCAGGCCTTCATGGAATAGACGTATCAGGCAGCACTATCTATTGTACCCATTCTCCGTGCATATTGTGTGCGAAGATGATTGCCAACGCCAAGATAAAAAAGTTTATAACCAGCGGAAAATACTCTGACGAGAGCTTTAAGGCGCTTTTTAAAGAAGTGGGTATAGCCTATAACATAATATATTCGCCGAGGCTGACAATAAAACACTTAGATTAATATAGGAGGGATGGATATTATGAAAGAATCCAGGAGATTTTTAAGATTTGATGTTGCCTTAAAGGTAGACTACATGCTTCAAGGAGAGCCAAAGATAGAGAGGACAGGCTCTACCAAAGATGTTTGTGCCGAAGGTATGCAGCTTTTGACCGAAGAGAAACTGCAAAAAGGGGACAAGTTGGAATTCAAGCTCACGGTCCCTGAGGCACTGAACCCTGTGCATTTAAACGGGAATGTGATGTGGTCAAAAGAGATGTCATCCGAACAAAAGTTATCTTATAGTTCAGGGGTAGAATTCGGAGATATCGAAGAAGACAATAAGAATACATTCCTGAAATTCCTATGTAATCTGATGTATCTAAAAACAGGGCGGACGAGTTAATGGCCGACTAAGGTGAAAGCCTTAATAAAGAAGGGGGTAACATTATGTTATTTATCTCTTCTCTGGAGATAACTACGGAAAAGGCAAAAGAGCTTATGACTAGGGCAAGGAATCCCGAAATGATACAAGGGGTGGTTATTAAAGACATATTAGGTGTGTTTGGAAAACCGGATATAATATTGATATTTGAAGCGCCTTCTGAAAGGACAGCCGCGGAATTCGTGTTGCAGTTTACTGATTGCGCTATCACAAGGACCCACTTGGTATTTCCGATAAAGATAATAGAAGGTATTTAATGGGCGCTCTCGACAAAAAAATCGCAAAAGACCTTAAGGATTCCATTAAAAATAAAGATGGACTGCGCACGTCTACACTGCGTATGTTGACAGCGGATATACAAAACCTGGGTATAGAAAAAAAATCCAGTGAGCTTGATGATGACCAGGTTTTAAAAATAATAGCGAAGCAGGTCAAGCAACATCAGGATTCGATAGAGAGCTTTAAAAAAGGCGATAGGCAAGACCTGGTAGAAAAGGAGACAAAGGAGCTCGAGATACTGAAATCGTACTTGCCTGAGCAGCTTGGCGAAAAAGAGGTCGAAGAGGTAGTAAAAAAGGTCATAGCCCAGACAGGGGCAAGTTCGAAATCGGATTTCGGCAAGGTAATAAAACTGAGCATGCAGGAGATGAAGGGTTGCGCAGACGGAAAAATGGTAAGCTCCATAGTCCAAAAACTCCTTTAAGATAGCTATATGCAGAGATACTCAGGCTTTTGCGTAATTATATCCCTGGCGTTTTCGTTTATAGTATCTGGCTGCGCTACTACATATAACCCTGCTACCGGGCAAAAAGAATTCATCTTTATTACTACGCCTATGGAAGTATCCCTGGGCAATAAACTGGCTTCTAAGATCTCAAAAGACTTTAAGATCAGTTCTGATAGTCAAAAGATAGACCGTGTGAATGAGATCGGGAAAAAGGTAGTAGATGTCTGTGACCGTAAAGATCTTGAATATAAGTTTGCCGTAATAGAAGATGATGAACTTAATGCCTTTACGACCCCAGGTGGTTATGTATATATAAATTCCGGCATTATTAAAATGGCTACTGACGACGAACTTGCATGCGTAATAGGCCATGAAGTAGGTCATGTTGCAGCGCGACATATTGCGAAAAAGCTCCAGGCACAGATCGGATACGATATATTGTTGAATATAGCCGCTACCAAGGCTGATTTAGGGGAGTTACAACAGGCAGTCTCAATAAGCTATGACCTTGTTATGCTTGGTTATTCAAGAGGAGATGAACTGTTATCTGATCGCCTCGGCGTTAAATACGCATACAAGGCCGGCTATGACCCGTATGCCATGATAACCTTTCTAGAGAAATTGAAAGACACGGAAAAGGAACGGATGGGGCCTGTGTTTCTGCGCAGTCACCCGTACACTTCGCAAAGAATAAAGATGATAAATAAGCAGATTTCAGGTATAATAGATAAGGTTGATCATGTAGAAAAAAAGCCTGTCCTTACTCAGGCTACCGAAGACAAAACTAATCCTCTGAAAGTAATGTGCCCTGAGTGTAAAAGGATCTTTTCAGGCAAGACAAACTATTGCCCTTATGATGGCACGAAATTACAATGAAAGTTTCCGGTCACGCAGTTATTTCTTTAACAGTGGGAGGGATATTATATTATTATAGCCATTCCCTGGCTGGCTTTTTAGGATTATTATTAACAGGTATTTTTGTGGATCTGGACCATTACATCGATTACGTAAGGGAACAGGGGATAAGTCTCGATTATATGAAGATATACAGTACCTGCAAAGACGGAGATAAACATTTTAAAAAATTAACACTGATTTTGCATTCTTATGAACTTGTGATATTTCTTTGGTTGGCAATAGTTTTCTTTAACCTTAATATCATGTGGCAGTATATAACCGTAGGCCTCACGCTACATCTTGTTGTTGACCAGATAACTAACCGGATCGTGCCTTTGGCGTACTTTTTTAGTTATAGGGTAGCGAAAAATTTTGAGACAAAAAAGATATTTATAGACAGGTGAATATTTTATGCGGATTCGTAAGGATAAACGCATCTTCGAGCGTATAGAAGGCGAGCTCGCTGTAAGATACAGTCCACAGGGAAGCGACAGGGAGTTCTGCGCCACCACCAGGAATATAAGCGGCGGCGGGTTAAGGATGTCTTTATTAAAAAAGTTGAGCCCCGGCACAGTCCTGGATCTGGAGATATTCAAGTACAATACAAACATAAAAGCAAGATGCCGCGGCAAGATCATATGGGTATGGGATACTTCTATTGATAAAGAGAGCGATCATCTTTTTGAGGCGGGTATACAATTTATAAACGGACATCTTTTTTATATAGGCAGATTAATAGGTTATTTGGAAGGAGAACATAAGTCTTTATGAAGGTCATTACAAGATTATTCGGCTTGAATAATAAAGAAATAGGCACCTTTGCCAATGATCGCAGGCGAGAGAAAAGGTATGCCTTGTCACTCAAACTAAACTATTCCAACCCACTCACTAATTTTAACGGGGATTCCCTGACCAAGAATATCTGTAAGTCCGGGCTTAGATTTCCGATAGACAAGAAGGTCCCGAGCGGCACTATCATGGATCTTATGGTAGAAAGCCTTTACAGTAATGCACTTCTGCCTTTAAAGGCAGAAGTGATATGGGCTGAAGAGTTTATTGCAGAAGACGATGCAGGAGACGTGATTTGTGAAGTGGGAGTAAGGCTGGTCAAGAAAAAACTTTATTGAAATATCCTTTGTCCTGATTTTATTCCCACGCCTATATGGATTATGCGCAAGAGACCCCGTTTATTAAAGATAGTAGTCTTAATAATAGTAATACTCGTAAGTATCCTCATTGTAATAAATGTAGCGTTTATAAAGACTTCGTGCTCGACCAGGGAATGCCTTGTCATCAATGTAGCCACGATCCTATTGCTTATATGGGCGACTGCCTTTTGGCTCGTTGTCTTGAAATACTCGAAGAGAGAAAAAGATAAGGGTAGATAATAATCAAAGTGGGATTCATATCTTACGATATATCAGGGCTTAGGCTCTTCTTGTTTTTATCTATTCCAATAGTGGCCTTCCTGGCATTCCATATCTTTGGTCACATAAAACACGCGGAAAAAATGAAAAGGTCCCGTCCTTATTATATAGCTTCCAAAGTATTGATAATCTATGTATTTCTCTTTTTTGTATACATGCTTTTAGGCCTTAGATTTTTAGATTTATTAAGGAGGTAATATTGTGAAGAGATATTTATTTATCACGGCAGCTACTTTAATTTTAAGCGGGTATATCTCGCCCATGCCGAATTTTTCTTATGCGCAGGAACAGACAGAGACCGAAGGTCCGCTACTTATACTAAGGGAGGCGCAGGAAAAAGGTAAGACTACAGTAGCTATAGAAGCCTCTCTAACGGAAAACATTTTAGAGGCTAAAATAACCAGCCGTATGTACGGGACCAAGCCAAAGATATATAATACACTTATTGTCGGCTCGAAATTAGGCAGGTTAAGTCTGCAGGCAAAGGAGGTGCTTCTGGCAAGTATAGAAGATGAAGAGCCATATCCTACCACTAATAAAAACCGTGCCTTTATCAGTTTCAGTGCGAAGACAAAAACAAAGACGGCAACCGGTACTTTGACCAGAGAACTAGTAGAATTCAAGATCCCACGCGATAAAATAAGGCAAAAGAAACCTTATCAAATGTGGGCCCAGATAGAAAGCTTACAAAGGGGAGGGAAATACGAAACATTTAAATTCGCACTCGAGGACTTCTTTGAGCGCCTGAATGAGGCAGCTAGTATTGCATCTTTGAAAACCATTGTGACTGCATGCGAAGATTTTCGTTCAAACCAGACACCCTTAGTATACCCTGCAAGCCTGGCTGAGTTGACCTCATCAGAATCACCTTATATAGATACAGAACTGGCAAATACTACATCTGCTGATACAGCAATAGATAACTATTACTATACGTATGTTAAGGTAAACAATGACCAGTTCACCTGCACAGCCACTCCTGCATTAAACGACGAAGAAGTTTACCGCACCTTTATCATTGACGAGACCGGTATTATCAAGATAGAGGAACCATCTTCAGAATAGTCTCAATGGATATACTATTCCTAGGCGGCACTTCGATAGACCTCATCCAGGATAAAAATAAAGAGCGCAATAGTCTCGGTTTTACTGCTTCTACAGGCGGCTCCATAACTAATTCTGCTGTTATATCTGCCAGATTAGGGCTTAAGACTGCCATGATCTCCAGGGTCGGCAAAGACCCGCTGGGGGATTTTGCAAAGAGGTTTCTGAAATCTTGCAGGGTCAATACAAGCGGCATGATCCAGGATCCTAACATCCGCACTCCGATTGCAGTTGCAAGTATTGATAAAAAAGGAAACTCTAAATACACCTTTTATAAAAATACCTCAAAGGATTCCATAGTATGCTTCAGGAATGCCTCAAAAAAACTCTTAAGAAGCGCAAAGATCCTACATTTCGGCTCAAGTTTTTCATACCAAAAAGACACCTATCCTGAGGCATTAAAATACGTAAAATTCCTTAAAAAAAGGGGCGCATTCATCTCCTTTGACCCAAATTTCAGGCCTTACAACATAAAAGACAAAAGAGCCTCCAAAAACAGGGTCTTAGAACTCCTTAAATGGATAGATTTAGCCAAACTAAGCGAAGTAGACCTAGAGTTTCTAATGTCATCCCCGTCCGCCACGGCGGATAAGCTCCAGCGGGGATCTAAAGCCATTTACCAAAAAGCCCTAAAAACCCTAAAAAAACAGTCCAAATGCGAAATTATCTTAACCTTAGGTTCAAAAGGCTCAATGTATCTAGACTCTGCCGGAAAAATCATAACAGCCCCAGCCTTCAAAGTAAAAATAGCTGACACAATAGGCGCAGGAGATGCCTTCACAGCAGGACTCCTATATAAAATAGCCAAAATAGGAGAGAGACAAGTATTCAAAAATATAAAACCCATTCTAACCTTTGCCTCAGCCCTATCAGCCATAATCTGCACAAAGTCAGGTGCAAATAAGGGCTTAAAAGATATAAAACAGGCAAATTCATTTCCCGCTAAACATCATTCAGAATAAACAAACCCTAGTCTCCTTTGACCCAGCCTGAAAAGCGGGAATCCATCCGAGCATACTCAATCCTAAAAGTTCCTAAAAGTGTGTAATTACATTTCTTTTGACTTATCCCCATTTAAGAGCTACTATATATAAAAAATCCTGGAGGTAATCTCATGAAACCATTTTTATTATTCATATCAATCTTCTGGACAGCCTTTGGAATAAGAGCCATCCTAGCCCCCTTAAAACTCAAAACCCTCTATACAAAACTAATAAAGCCAGCCAAGGGGTTATTTATATTACCTTTAATATTTGGGGTGCTATTTCTATGGGTATCCCCAGTATCTCGCCTTGAGGCCTTTATCAAGGTCTTGGGTATTATAAGCCTGATTAAAGGCCTATTCATTCTCGTATGTCCGGTCAATGTGCTTAGATCCACCTTTGACTACTTCATAGGCGGATCTGAGAGAATTTGGAGAGTGTATGGGGTTTTTATGTTATTGCTGGGCATAGTGACTGGTTGGAGTATTTTGTAGCAGGTTAATAGGAGCTGATAGGGGATGAAGCCCTATTTCTTACACCTTGCAGGGTAAAAAAATGACACAAGATATGGAGTTAGATAAAAAACAACATGGCAAATGGTATTTTAAGACTTATGCTTTGATAATGGCTTTTCTGTTCGTGGGGCCGTTTGCTTTGCCGTTAGTCTGGCTTAATCCTAATTTTAGTGTAAAGAAAAAATCAGTCATAACCTTTATCGTTGTTTTTATAACTTATTTTTTAGGGATTTTAGTCAATGATTCTTTGAAATCTATAAGAGAGTATTATCAGCTTATACTTTAATTAAATGACCCCTCCTCGGGGAGTTTTTCCTCTTATTTATACCCGAGGGGTCATCCTGAAGCCCGAAGGGCTGAAGGATCTTACGAGATCCTACTGGTTAAAATTCCTCATGAAACCTTACAGTCAACATTTGAAAGAAATTTGTGAACAGGCAATGGAAGCAGGGAAGCAGATAAATCTGTCCGATTGCCTTTATGGCGAGACCACGGGATCATGTTCTTTTATTAACCGACCTACCAACTACTATTTTTTTCTCTCAGGATTTGCAATGACACAGAGGCTTACCCATATTCTTGAAATAGGGACAAATTACGGCGGTTCTATCATGTCTATTAGTAAAGGATTGCATGAAGATGATATTGCGTGCAGCCAATTAGTAACGGTGGATATTGTCCGTAAAAATGAAACAGGGTTTAAAAAATATCCTCATATCAATAGGATACAGGGTGATTCACTGGATGAAGAAGTTGTGAAAAAGGTCATGGCGTCCTTTGACAGGGATATAGACCTTCTTTATATCGATTCACTGCATGAGTATGAGCATACAAAAGAAAATATAAATATTTATACCGACAAGCTGAACCCCGGTTATGTGGTCTTGGATGATATCAGGCAATGTGATGACATGAAAAAGCTATGGAATGAGCTGGAAGAAAAATTTGGAGACAATGCCTTTGATGCCTCGGATGTTAGTATGAGAAAAGGAGCCGGGTTTGGCATTATCAGGCTTTCTAAACCTGCTACTATAGGCAAAAAACTCACATTCACAGCCAAAAAATCGCTTCATCCACCTCTAAGTGCCTGAAAAATAGGGACATATCCCCAATTCCTAGAAGCGTGTAACAAACCTACCCCACATTTCTTTTGACTTCCCCCCATATAAGAGCTACCATATATAATATCTTTATTAAAGTTTAAAAACCTCAGTTTTATAGTAGGATAGGGGAGGGGGTTATATTTTGTAGGGTTAGGAGGTTTTATCGTGTTTTTCTCAAGTCTTAGAAGAAATAAAGAAAATATCTTATATTTTATCCTGACTATATTGTGCCTGGAATATGTTAGGACTCATTATAATAAACTTGAAGATGCAGCGAGGGAGAATGGTTGGAATAAAAAGGCCTTGCGGAAGAAACAGGCCTCTCTTTTGACCTCAGCTGTGCTTATTTACGGTTTGTTTTTTGCTCTTATAATACTGAATTTTATTATTTCATTGACGCACAAGGTAACGACCGTGTATCCTGGCGTGGTATTTTTGAAAAGCAACATTGCCTTAATAGTTAATCTGCTATTATCCTACGCTGTAGCTGTTATAATAATCGGAATTCTATTGCCTCGTTATATAAAGGTGATGAATGGCTTTGCTAACTTTTGGAAAAAAATAGGCCGTTCTGCTTGGGATGGGACAAAGGTCGTTGCTAAAGCTCCTGGTAGGGTGGCTGGAGCAGCAAAGGACAAGATTTATAAGGGCGCCAAAAAGACACATGGCGCCATATTGAAAATATTTAAAAGATAAGGAGGTAAGGTATGGTAGGAGCTGAAAGCAAACACGATAAGTTTAAGAGATTGGCGGCGCAGAGGGTAACGAACGCCTTAAAGAAGATAGAGCTGATAGGAAATCTATCTTCTCCGGGTTATGAATATTCCTCGGAAGAAGTGGATAAGATATTTGCCGCTCTTCAACAAACTCTGGATAGCACCAAAAGCAGATTCTCTAAATCCATAGAAAAAGAAACGGGGAAATTTGAGTTGTAAAACTTGGTGCTGTATTTTTTGCCGTCAGTAGCAGTATGTTCCAAAATGGAACATACTGAATTTTCTTGCAACTCATTACTGTTAAATATGTTACGCAAATGCTTTGTAATGGCAGGTCTTTTAGTGCCAAATAGATAAGCAATCTGCTTTTGGGTAAGCCAGATAGTTTCCTGCTGTAGTTTTACCTCAAGCGTAACCTTTTTATCCTTGGTTTGATAGATCGTAATTTCTTTCAAAAAAATCTTAAGTTTTTTACCTGCTCAATTTCATATTGTGACCTCAAGATCTAAGGTGCTAATTTGGCACCTTAGAATCAGACCAAAACCCCCAAACAATTCCGCAGGGGCTTGAAGGAGCTTGTCATTCCCGTGAAAACGGGAATCCATAGCCCTGCCCTGAAAAACATGGCAAGGCGAGAAAAGATTTAGGGATTCGACATAGCAATGGCTAAAATTGTTTGAAGAGGATAAGCGAGGGCAAAGGTTGTTAAAAGAGTAGTTTGGAAAGGCGTTGGCGAAGAGGAAACTTTCCTAAAAATTACTGTGTTTGTATTGAAAAAGCTGTATTTTATGGTATACTTATAAGATATATAAGTGTAAATAAACAAGCCTTTTAAATGGCTATTTTTTTGCCCAAATTATGACGAAGTTTAAAAAAGCCCTTAATTTAAAATTTATGTCTTTGCTTATAACTGCATTGTTCCTTTTAAACAACACAGGACACGGTATAGCTCTGTCTAACAAAACCCACCTAAGCAAGCAGAACGACTAAGAGAATATTTTGATAACAGAGTATTTATTTTAAACTTACAAACCACGAATTTAGGCGATTATTTTAAAGGGCTATTTAGTATACATGGGGAAAGAGTAATATTTGAAGAAAATACTGCTGAA
Source organism: Candidatus Omnitrophota bacterium (assembly GCA_018824145.1). Classification (GTDB taxonomy): domain Bacteria; phylum Omnitrophota; class Gorgyraeia; order Gorgyraeales; family Gorgyraeaceae; genus JAHJHC01. The sequence continues at coordinate 11,617 of JAHJHC010000129.1, forward strand.
TTAGATGAATTAAGACAACATTTAGACCAGGCATAGTTTTATAGAAAACCAGGGACACATTCCCAATTCCTAACAGTGTGTAATAAACCTACCCGACATTTCTTTTGACTTCCACTTATATAAGAGCTACCATATATAATATTCCTAATATTTATGTCATTCCCGCGAAAGCGGTACAAGGATCCATATAGGAGTCTAAAATCATGAACAGAATGCCTATTCTTCTCTTAATTTTGTCTTTTTTGATTAACGGCTGCTCAACCACCTCTGTTTATAAAGAAGTATTTAAAGAAAAGCCCATCCATAACTCAAAAGAATTTACAGTCTATAAAGATATTCTTTACCAGGCAACAATCCGGACCGTATGTTCCAAGAACTTTATTATTGAAAGAGAGGATGAAGATAAAGGTTTTATTTTAGCAAAGAGGTCCTTTCAGAAGGGAAAGAGAACAATTGTGTTAGCACTTCAGGCAAAAATAGATTCTGATGAAGAAAATAAATCATCTACTCTTTATCTTAATGCGCTCCAAACTACAGAAAGATTATTTATAGCTGATCACACTCGCTTCTTTCTTTTCGTTATCCCTTTGCCTGGTGGAGGAGGAAAAGAGGCTACTGTAATCAAAGAAGGGGAAAAAATAGTCAAGGATAAAAAATTCTATAAGAAATTCTTTTCTGCCATTGAGGAACAAATCAATGCCTTAACTGCAAAAGATGATAAAGAAAAGTAAACTTGACGATATATTAAGCAGAAGAATAAGATACATAAGAGCTACCATATATAATATCCTTAGCTTTGTAGCAGGTAGAAATAGGATAGCAAAAAGTTCCTACAGGCCATTGCCTAAAGCATACAAAGTTAGTATAATGAACGCACGGCTGTATTTATATGAGATAAAGCAATCTTGGCATAGTCTGGGGTTGCTTTTTGTGGTTTTATAGTAGGGGTTGATAAGGAAGAAGGGTTGTAGTTAGATTAGGTTTAGTTTTTTAGGCCTTGCCCTGTTTGGGAGGTCTTTCGTACCCTCCCAGACAGGGCAAGGCATTTAAAAGATTTAGAGACTAGATGAAAGCAGTGGCTTTGATTAGGTGGAGAGAGTAAGCGAGGGCAGGGACTGTTAAAAAAGTAGTTTGAAGAAGGGGGTGATTATAGCCATCGCCATTATCTAACAAGTATACAAATAACATACATTGTTAGGTAACCTGCGCTATTGACAATTGTTACCTAACAATGTATACTATTTAGTAGTATGTTAGGTAACAAGGGGTGGTAAGATGTGGGTGTCATAAAAGGAGTATTAAAAGAAGAGCTTGAAAATTCTCTCCGCATGAAGAGAGAATATGAAAAGGCCCTGAAGGATCTTCCTGCTGGATGTCTGGCTGAGAAGAAAATACGAGGCCATAAATATTATTATTTAGTAAAAAGATTGGGCGAAAAAGTCAAATATATCTACAAAGGTAAACTTTCAGAAGAAGAAGTCGCTAAATACAACAAAGACAAAATCTTAAGGGCTAAATACAGGAAATTGCTATCCCGGGTCAAAAAACAGATAAGGTTTTTAAGGAGTAGTCTGCGTGGAAAAGAATCAATATAAGCTGTGTCTTGAAGTCTTAAGACGGTTTAATAAGGCAGGTATTCTGGACAGACTCATTCTAATAGGCAGCTGGTGTCTATATTTTTATAAGGATTATTTCAAAAAGACCCCTTATATAGATATAGCTGCGATTAAAACAAGAGATATAGATTTTTTGGTTCCGACTCCACTAAAGATTAGGAAAAGCGTTGATGTCCCAGAGCTACTTAAAGACCTGGGGTTTGTGACAGATTTTAAAGGTTCGAAAGGCTATATAAAACTAGACCACCCTGATCTCATATTAGAATTTTTAGTCCCTGAAAAAGGCAGGGGAACCGACCAGCCTTACAAGTTACCTCAACTAGGCTTAAACGCCACATCTTTGAGATTTTTAAGCTTTTTAACAGATAATGTCATGCGCGTAAAAGTAGAAGACTTTTATCTCAATGTACCCCATCCTGCAAATTTCGCACTCCATAAACTAATTATCTTCCAGAGAAGAGCAAGAGAACACAAGGCCTTAAAAGATAAAAATACAGCTATTGAGATTCTAAAGGCACTGCGTAATAAAGGAGAAGACCACATAATAAAAAAGACATTAGACGCTATTCCTCAGAAATGGAAGAACAAGGTCGTTAAAGGATTGGAAGGCGAAGATATAAATTTATAATATCCTTATAAAGCAATCTTGGCATAGTCTGGGGTTGCTTTTATAGTAGGGGTTGATAAAGAAGAAGGGTTGTAGTTAGATTAATATGTAGGGGGTTTGGGTTTTTAGGCCTTGTCCTATAGAACAGGGCAAGGCGGAGAAAAGATTTAGGGATTCGATGTAGCCGGTGGTTTAAGTTATTTGGAGAAGGTAAGTGAGGAGAGAGGTTGTTAAAAGAGTAGTTTGGAGAGGGATTGGCAGGGGAGACGCTTTTTTTCTTGCAAATTCGAACAGTGTTTGATAAAATAAGCTAAGTTTAATAGGAATGGGTGATATGTGGGCCCTGCTTAAAAACAGGGCTTTTTTTATCTACCAATATTAAAGGATTTTAAAACATGATTTCATCTAACGGAATATCATTGCGCTATGGCTCGCGTAAGCTTTTCTCTAATGTCAATATAGTCTTTTCTCCAGGGAATTGTTACGGGCTGATAGGAGCTAACGGTTCAGGAAAATCTACGTTTTTAAAAATTCTTTCCGGCGAAGTTGACTCTACCGCAGGAGAGGTTGCAGTATCTCCCGACAAACGTATCGCAGTCTTAAAACAGGATCAGTTTGCCTTTGATGAGTACACGGCCTTGACCACTGTTATCATGGGGCATAAAAGACTCTATGATATCATGATGGAAAAAGACATACTCTATGCTAAAAATAACTTTTCTGATAAAGATGGAATACATCTCTCTGAACTTGAGGCAGAGTTTGCTAAGATGGATGGATGGAACGCTGAATCTGATGCAGCTAAATTGTTAAGTGAGCTGGGTATTTCAGAAGAATTCCAGGGGGTCGAGATGAAGCAGCTGGAAGAAGGGCAGAAGGTGCGCATCCTCTTGGCCCAGGCATTGTTCGGTAACCCTGACATCTTATTGCTCGACGAGCCTACCAACCATCTGGATATTGAAAATTGTAAATGGCTTGAAGAATTTTTATGTAACTTTGAAAATATCGCTATTGTGGTTTCTCATGACCGCCATTTTCTGGACAAGGTTTGTACTCATATCGCGGATATTGATTATGGCAATATTCAGTTGTATCCGGGTAATTTTAGTTTCTGGTTAGAATCCAGCCAGTTGATTTTAAGACAGCGTATTGAAACTAATAAAAAGGTAGAGAAAAAAAGAGAAGAGTTAAAAAATTTTATAGCCCGTTTTAGCGCTAATGCCTCTAAGGCCAGGCAGGCAACCAGCCGTAAGAAGACTTTGGAAAAACTTACCCTTGAGGATATCAAGCCTTCTTCGAGGAAGAGCCCGTATATCAATTTTGAACAGGCACGCGAGGCCGGAAACAATATCTTGAATATTGATCATTTATCTAAGTCGCTTGATGGACAGGTTTTGTTTAAGAATTTTACCATTACTGTTGAGAAAGGCGATAAAATAGCTTTTGTCGGGCCCAATAATATTGCTAAGACG
>JAHJHC010000130.1 GCA_018824145.1 Candidatus Omnitrophota bacterium
ATCATGTAACTATTCTATACTAAAAGAGCTATAAATCCAATTGAAAAACAACTATGTGGATTTAGTAATTTACCCTTTACAAATTATAGGAAATTTGGTTAAATATACATATGTTGTATTTTGTGTCTATGATAGAGCATGATTGGAAGGGGTCGTAGTTTAACTTACGATTTATTAATTTTATACACGTTATACACGAAGGCAGATAATTTATATGATGAAGGATGCGCAACAGAGAATAAAAGACATAAAAGAGATATCTATTGCCATAGATACATGGGATGATATCTTTTCTGACTTTGACCCCAGGCCTTTGAACGACAGGACTCTATCAGAGGATTTTATATCAGAGCTTAAAAAGAGACACCGAGAGACTCGTAAAGGCCATTTTGTTGTTACGGTCTATGTGCCGCTTTCCATGAAAGACGAAAAGTCAGAAAAGATCGTTGTCCAGAGGTTAAAAAGGCATTTTAAGTATACCTCGATGCAGAATCAGAAAGAGATTAATCTAAACAGGCTTCGCGGCATATTTTTTGTAATAGGCGGCATATGTTTTTTGTCATTTTTAACACTTGTTACGTTTTTTGAATTGTTTAGTGAGCTTACAGTTGAAATGCTGGGTATTATATTAATGCCGCTGGGCTGGTTTGGTATCTGGGAAGGATTTTCAAAGATTGTTGATACTTCTCATGCCTATGTTCAAGAAGAGATGCTTTTCAATAAACTATCAAAGGCAACTTACGGATTTAAATATATAGAAGAAAATAAATAGCGTGCATTTCCTCGAACTTGTAAAAAAAAGAAAAAGCACAAGAAAATATAGCCGAAGACCAGTTTCAAGAGAGATTATAGATAAGTGTCTTGAAGCAGCCCGCCTGGCACCGTCTGCCTGTAATTCCCAACCATGGTCTTTTATCGTTGTTGATGACGAAAAACTGAAAGATGCTGTTAATAAAGCAGCTTTTTCAGGCATATATTCCATGAATAGTTTTGCTAATAGCGCACCTGTACTCATAATAGTAATTACAAGGAGGCGTGGTTATATGGCACGTCTTGGCGGTTACTTTAGAGGCGTACAATACAGCCTTATTGACATAGGCATAGCATGTGAACATCTTATTCTTCAGGCAGAAGAGAAGGGACTGGGTACATGTTGGCTGGGATGGTTTAATGAAAAAGAGGTAAAAAAAATCCTACGTATACCGAAAGATAAAAAGGTGGATATTATAATAAGCATGGGTTATCCTGAAGATGGAGAGATAAGAGATAAAAAAAGGAAAGCATTAAGTGAAATAAGAAGGTTCAATATCAGTTAGAAATATTGGGATAAACTATATCCAGTAAGTCGCAGGTTCGAGTCCTACCCGGGGAGGCACATGGCAGACCAGCCTCCGACAGAAATGGATCTAAAAATTGCCGGAGAATTGGGAAAAAGAGTTACTCAAGTTGCTCAGAAGTTACTGGTTAAGTAAATTAAATGAGATATATAGAATTTATAATATTTGACTTGGACGGAACTTTGGTTGATTCGCGGAAAGATATAGTCAATGCCGTTAATTTTACCCTGAAGAACATCGGCCTTAAAGAAAAAACCATAGAGGAGATAAGTTCTTACATCGGAACAGGCGTAGAAGACCTGATAGGAAAATCATTAGGCGTAAAGAAAGGCAATCTTTTCAATAAAGCCTTATCCGTCTTTGAAGAGTATTACAGCAACCATTCTACGGATAATTCCATTTTATACCCTAACGTGATAGAGGTTCTGGAATATTTTAAAAATAAAAGAAAGGTAATCGCAACAAACAGGAAACGCAAATTTGCTTTACTTACTTTGAAGACACTTGGCATAAACTATTATTTCGAGGATATCATCGGAGGCGATGATCTTGCCTGCATGAAGCCTTCTTCCTGTCCTTTGGATAGGACTATAAATAAATTTAGAATGGATAAGGATAAGGCTATAATAGTAGGTGATATGCATTTAGATGTTTTAGCCGGCAAAGAGGCAGGTATACTCACCTGCGGCGTTACTTACGGGATAGGCAAAAGAGAATATATTATAGAGTCAATGCCTGATTTTATGATTGATAATCTGCTGGATCTAAAAAAGATAATAAAATAATTTCAGAGAGGAGCTACAAATGAAGACACAAAGATCAAAGGTCGTTATAGTAGGGATGGGTAATGTCGGAAGCACCTTTGCCTTTACTTTGATGATAAGCGGCGTTGCAAGGGAGATAGTGCTTATTGATAAGAACGAAGAGCACGCCAGGGGCGAATGCATGGATTTAAATCACGGCGCAAGTTTTGTCCAACCAGTTGAGATAACCTCTTCGGGATATGAAGGCTGTAAGGATGCCGATATTGTGGTTATAGCCGCGGGAGCCAAGCAGAAGCCAGACCAGACCCGGATAGATTTGGTTCAGACAAACGCAGAGATATTCAAAGACATTATTCCCAAGATAGTTAAATACGCTAAGGATGCTATAATCTTGGTAGTTTCTAATCCTGTGGACATACTTACCTATGTGAGTTTGAAGATATCAGGGTTTCCTCCCAACAGGGTTTTAGGCTCAGGCACTGTCCTGGATAGTTCAAGGTTCAGGTATTTAATAAGTGAGCATTGCCATGTTGACCCGAGAAATGTCCATGCATATATAATCGGAGAACACGGAGATACTGAGCTTCCTGTCTGGAGCCATGCCAATATAGGAGGAATGGTGTTGGCCAAGTATTGCCCTATTTGCAACAGCATATGTGATTATAAAAGAGAGCTTGGAAAGATTTTTGAGGAAGTGAAAAATTCGGCCTATAAAATCATAGAGGCAAAAGGAGCGACTTATTATGCCATAGGTCTTGCATTGGTGAGGATTGTAGAAGCTATATTAAGAGACGAGAATTCCGTCCTACCTGTTTCAACTCTAGTAAATGATTATTATGAAATAAGCGATGTATGTTTAAGCATACCTTCTATAGTGAATAGAAGCGGCGTGGACAAATTCTTAAGGCTTGAACTTTCTCAGTCCGAGCAGGAACAATTTAGACATTCAGCAGAGACTTTAAAAGGTGTAATTAGAGAGATTAAGCTGTAGATAGGAGATGATCATGGAAAAAACATTACAGGAACTTTTAAAAGAAGCGATTGAGATGGAAGAGAAGGGATACAAATTTTATCAGGAAGCCGGAAAGAAAGCCAAGGACAATGTAGTTAGAAGAACCTTTGATTTTTTGGCCAATAATGAGATATTGCATATTGAGAGCATAAAAGGATTCTATAATACCCTGAAGGATAGAGGTGAATTGCCTTCGATTGAATTGGAAGATAAGAAGAGGCAAAGGATGAAGAATTTGAGTATATTCTCCAGGGGTATAAAGGAGTTGAATGAGAAGATAAAGCCTAATGACGATGACAGAAAGGCGTGCGAATTTGCCATGGAGTTTGAAAATAACGGATATAAGTATTATGAAGAGATGCTTAAGGAGGCAAAGAACGAAAACCTTATCAAGCTTTTGAAATTTTTACTACAGGAAGAAAAGGAACATTATGAAAGCATTATGAATCTGCATACATATATAACGGATTCGGCAAATTGGTATATGTATGAAGAAGGCGCTTTCCCGCAAGGATAGAGGTAAAGTGGGCATCTACCTGTTCAAAAATGAGAATTTTTGCACAGGTAGGACCAACACTATCGACATATATCCAGAAGTTGCGGTTATATCTAGAATTAGACAGGTCTTCGATTGAGGCAGGAGGCATCAAAAATGAATGCTGGTTTATTTTGATGTCACCATGTAAAGAGGGTGTAATAGAAGAAAGAAGTCCTGCTTCATTGGCAAGAGGGTAACTGCAGAGGATTATTTGCCAGGAATGTCCCGTTATCGTCTAAGAATTTCCATAAAGTATTATTAGTTGTGGTTACCATTTTTCCCAATGTATAACTTCTTCCACTTTTCTTTTTGGTTTTGGGACTTGAACCTTTTTAGGATAACCGATTGCTAGCATGCTTACCAGTCTATAGCCAGTAGGTACGTTGAAGATCTCTCTAACGGTTTCTGCATAGTCTTTTTTGTCTCCTGCTACCCAACAGCCACCTAGGCCTAGTGCCTCTATAGCGAGTAACATATTTTGTGTGGCACTAGAGCAGTCTTCAATATAATACTTTGTATCTTTTGAGAATATAGCTATTAGACAGGATGCGTCTTTAATAAATGGGCCGTTCGGACACATAGCACATATCTTTTTTAATATGTCCTTATCGAATGCGGCAATAAATTCCCAGGGTTGTTCATTCCGAGCTGTTGCAGCTACTCTTCCAGCATCTATTATTTTTTCAATGAGAACTTTATCGACCTTTTTTCCTGAATATTCTCTTACACTTTTCCTTTGTTGTACTACTTCAAAAAAATCCATGGATGAATTCCCTCCTATATTTAAGTTTTATTCAAGTTTGCCGTAAAATGCCTGATCTTTTGTATATTTTCACTATAGTGCGGAGCTAGCAGTTCAGGAAAAATAGATTTATTGTGCCATAGAGGGTCTGTATTTTTTTTCAGGATATTATTTTTGACTAGTGTTTTATAATCCTTTGTGCCTGGTATTGAAGAGTAGCTGGCCAGGATTGCCTTGGCGCCAAGGCAATTTATGAACGTAATATCTTTTATTGTCTTTTCTGCGTTAAGCCAGCTGGCACCTATCAATAGATAGACACCCATATCATTTTTACTAAAACCTGCTTCTCGTAGATTTCTCAAGGCCTTTTTAAGGTCGTTATTAGTTACTTTTCCTCCTGTAGATTCCTGGAGGTCCTCGTCAGATGTTTCGAGAGAGAGCCTTAGATCTCTGAAATTCGATTCTTTTAAAAGATGGGCAAGCTCTTCATCGATATATTTTGCATGTAAACCATTGGGTGTGTGAAAGAAGAAGTCATTTCTTGAGGCGATGACCATTCTAAGGAAATTCTTTATGCCTTGAGAGCTCCTATAGGTCAAGGCATCGTCGTAGAACACGAAACCCTTCGTTCCAAAAGCTTTATTATAATGCATAATCTCTTCAAATAGATTTACAGGATTTTTCATCTCAAACCTGGGGCACAGTATTTCAGAGGCGCAATAGCTGCATTTGAAGGGACACCCCCTGGTTAATTGTATGGGAAGAAGGTCTTTTTCTTTTAATAAGTCATAAGCTGGGTAAAAATCTCTTTCAAGGAAATGCCCTCTTTTAAGATAATCGCCTTTCCATACCATATCAGCCCC
>JAHJHC010000148.1 GCA_018824145.1 Candidatus Omnitrophota bacterium
ATATCCCCTCTTTCATCTATCGCGTCGCCCCAACTTCCGGCAAGCGCAACATCGGTTCTACTATTCAAAAAAAATAACTGTCTTTCCAGTCTATTTGGAAGCATTGCATCATCTGCGTCTATGCGGGCTACATATTCACCCCTGGCATGTTCCAAGCCAATATTAAGAGACGTCACCTGGCTTAAGTTTCTGCCGTTTTCTATCAAGCGTATCCTGTTGTCTTTATACGATTTTATTATAGCCCGCGTGGTATCCGTTGAACCGTCATCAATAATAAGGAATTCAAAGTCTCTATATGTCTGGCTCAAAACACTATCCATGCACTCCTTTAAATATGTTTCTCCGTTATATACTGTTAACAAAACTGTAATAGTTGGTGTCATGTTACAAATTCTTTTAAATATTTTCCTTCTGGTGGATAAAAATATCCCTCTTGATCATTTTTTAAAAAAGAGGGTATACGTCGTCAGATGGTGTTCCACTACTATCCGATTTCTTTTTGTTACAAATCTGTATTATTGTGTAAATAATATAGCCAATGCCAACAACCCCAAGAAAACCCCATACTATCTTCATTTATCAATCACCTCCTTAGTCAATATTTCTGCAACAATCCGATTACCTTCATCAGTAAGATGGGCTCTATCAACAAACAACCATGCACCATCTGGTTTGATTTTAGATATCGCTTCGTTCATGTCTAAAAAACGGATAGTATTAGAGCTACATATTTCTCTCATATTCCCGCAAAACCATCTATACTGTTCACGGCCCATGCTATTCCTTAAAGCTTCCCAGTGGGGTTGGAGGTTTTTGTCTATTTCCGCAAACAGTTCTTTTTCTTCACTTGATATTTTTTTATCAATCCAGGCCGCCAGAGGATTTAGAACATAATAAAGTTCAATACCAAGAGCCCTGGTAAGCAGTTTCCAGCTAAGTATATCGCGCTTTAATACATAAAGGACGTCTTCTTTGTTCCTGATGGGCGTAATTGCCTCCTGCGATGCTGACGTAAGAGAGGCGGCTTTCCCACCTTTAATTATAGTTTTAAGCAGTTCCTTTTTAGGTATGTTGCCGTAATCTATGGAGTTTCCTAATATAGGTTGGAGAAATGCTTTTAGCACCTTTCGTTTCGTCGATATGGTTTCAACATTCATCTTTTGATTATACCGGTTCCAGAAGAAAAAAGAACCGAGCTCTTTTGGATATTCTCTGGACAGATGATACAATATGAGGTTGTTGAGAGCTCCTATAATGACTATTTTTTTGATATTTTTTATCTCTTGATAATAAAAAAGGAATAAAAGCAGCTCCTGCGTTGAAGAAAAGGTGCGACCGGCAAAATTGATCCACGAATAATCGGTGGTAGAATTTAAAAAAGATGCTATTGTTTTACCATCATCTGTTGCTCCGACCCCAAACACGGTAGAGCCTCCGACCAGCAGACAAACAGGAGACTTTTCCGTATCGGCAAAGTCAGCAATCCTTTCGGAACCTTTGTAGCTAACCCTAAACCCCCTTGAATCTGTATTGAAAACGCTGGAAGAATAATTGGGTGCGTTGAAATGCATTAGATATGGTAGCCACACGCTACTGGCCTTGTCATATTCCTTCATTTGCGGCGCCAAGCGATATCTAGTATCCATAAAATCACTCCTTCTGTTCCGGACACAACATGCTCTGTGTCTCTCTGTCTTTTTCAATCTCTTCTGCAAGCTTTAAAAGCCTATCATCGTATTCTATAAGAAGTCTTTTGCAATCTTTTTCAAGAGAAAACTTCTCGGTGAAGCGTGAATGGATACGATCGGTCTCATCAACCCATTGAATCGCCTTAAGAAGTTCTTCTTCCATTTTTCTTCCGAGTTTCCAATCTGCAACTGTGGCCACCGCCAATGCTTCCGCAGAATACTCCAAAAATCTACGATCATACCTCATTGAAATTCGGGAATGGGAACCCCATCGTAAACTCTCCCTGAAGTACCAGTATATCGTCGTATTCATACGTTCGTAGATTTGATTTCCTGAGCGCAAGTGGACACAGAGATCCGTTTTAACCTTTGCGAGAATTCTATCTACTCGCCCTGACTCAACATCCTGGTCGACATGAGGATCCTCTCTCGGGATAAGGGCACTTATCTCCTTTGGAAGTATTGATACGAGCTCAGCAGAACTCCTAAGCAGTTTTCTATCGCTGGAAAACCTGCAGGTAAGTAAATTTTCCCTTTCGGATATTCTTAAATATGGGACTATATGTCGAATTAGAAAAAACTCCGGAAATCTTCCTATATCGCAGGGATACTGCGGTGGAAAACTTAAAATATCCTGAATGCACGGAAAACAGGGATGTGTAAGATAATACTCTACTGCCACTTTGACCTCTTTTGAAACAGGACGCAACGCTTCTTCAAAGTCCCGCGATTTACGGGTAAATGAATATGCTTTTTTAACAATATCCATATCCTTTTTAATCTGTTCATTGCCATGGTGGGCATACGTCTTATAATATCTATAGAATTCAGTCGTATCACCAAAGGAAAGTTCCGGATTATAAAGTATATTTTTTATACGCGCCTCCTTATTCCCTCCCATTATTTTTAATTCCGTAAGCTCCTCGGTGATTTTTCCCGCCAGAAGCTCTTGGCCTTCGGGGACAAGATGGCAGTGGTCTATGAAAAAAGCATTCTTCGCAAAAACGCCCATATCAATAATTCTAAGATTATCCCATTGGAATTTCAGGGCGATTCTGTCAATAGCATCGACATACGAATCCTTTACTCTATAGAGGGATGAGTCGGATTCATAGGCATCTATTGCGGTTTTGCGGTAATTTTCCGTATCCTCTTGTATTTTAAAAATTTGGGCCAGATTAAAAAGGACTATTTCCCTGCGAACATTTCTCTCTTTTAATAAGTCCAGTAAGATCTTTTTGGCTTCCTCGAATCTGCCGTCTTCCGCCAGAGAAACGGCTTTATTATGCTTTTTTACAAGGGCGCATTCTGGGTTTCCGGTATTCGGGACGGTAAGTTGTGCCGAAAATTTCTCCTGAAAACCGAAATATTTATAAAACATAAAGTTTCCTTTTCCGACCCCTGCAGGAAAGAACAGGTTTGCTATAGGTCGTATCAATAGAACAGGAACAAAGATACGTCTACAATAACTTATAATCCGGCTGATATTATATTCGTAGTCCAAGGGCCTTTCCGGTCTTTCAATCCCTGGATCATAGGTATCGTTCCATTCAAAGCGTAACAATCGATTTTTGAGCATGCGTCGTGTCCTTTTTAGCCCCAAAAGTTTTCTTGTCTTATGATAATACTGGCGAAAAACCGTGTATCCACCCTTTCTGATCTCGGTCGCATTTGCATCGCAATTACCGAGATAAATAATTACCGCCTTTAAAGAAATAGGGTCTTTTACATGACGGAAGAAAAAAGCGCAGGCATCGCTGGCGGTAAAACCTGGCTGTGAGCAGTTGACTATCTCTGTTTCTTCCAGCCATGCCTTTCGATCTGCCAGAATAAAAGGATACATCTTCCGTTCGAAACCTACCGTCATGCTTGTAGAATCACCGAGTATAAGAACTCTGTTCATATCCTATCCTTTAAAATATTCGAGGATCATACCTTTAATCTCATCAGTTATATCAATATGTACTTTACGCATAGAACCGGGTCCATCCGTAAGAATACAAACAAGTTTATCATCTATATTCTTCTTATCTTTTAATAGTGCCTTTAAATAGCTTTCAAGGGTTTTTTCGTCTATTCTAAAATCCGGTATATTCTTTTCTAATACAGAATGCATAAAATCAAAAGTGGACTTATCCAGATACCCAAGCCGCATAGAAATATAATTCGCAATGTCCATTCCCATAGTAATCGCCTGACCATGGTTCACCACATACCCGCTTACAGTCTCTATGGCATGACCGAAGGTATGCCCATAATTTAATAAATTCCTTTCATTTTTATCGAATTCGTCTATTTCAATAAATTCCTTTTTTATCTCAAGGCTCAAAGAAATATATTTTTTTAAAAGCTTTGGCGATAAAATAATTTTTTCGTAATCATTCGTGAGATCTGCAGCCATTTTATTTCCAACAATAAGATAAAAATGAAGAATCTCTCCTATGCCTGATTTGATTGCTTCAACAGGTAACGTCTCAAGAAAACTCATATCAATAAATATCCTTGAAGGAGGATAAAAAGTTCCTAATAAATTCTTGTACTCATCGAGATTTATGGAAGACTTTCCGCCGATACAACTATCTGCCTGAGCCAGCAGGGTAGTTGG
>JAHJHC010000018.1 GCA_018824145.1 Candidatus Omnitrophota bacterium
CCTAACTTCTCTAATTTTTCCTCGATGTTGCAGTATCCGCGATCTATATGATAAATCCTTGATATCTCTGTTTGACCTTTAGCAATAAGCCCTGCAAGGATCAATGCTGCAGAGGCCCTTAAATCCGAAGCCATTACCGGAGCACCACTAAGCCGCGATACTCCCTGAACAATTGCCGTGGGACCTTCAAGCATAATCTGCGCACCCATTCTCGCGAGCTCACTCACATGCATAAATCTTTCAGGATATATCTTTTCTGTAATAACACTAATACCTTTTGTTACGCTCATCAACACCATCATCTGGGCCTGCATATCAGTGGGAAAACCAGGGTAAGGTAATGTAGTAATATCCACTGGCTTCAGAGAATGCAAACCCCTCACCCGCATCCCATCCTTTGTCTTTGTAATTTTAATACCACTCTGTTGTAACTTATCGACAAGCGCCCCAAGATGTTCAATCTTTGCATCTTTTATCACTATATCTCCTCCGGTAACAGCAGCGCCTATCATAAACGTCCCGGCCTCTATCCTATCATTTATTATAGAATATTCTGCACCGTGAAGAGAGTTCACTCCCTCTATTTCTATAATAGGTGTATTCTGGCCTTTTATCTTGGCGCCCATTTTAATAAGAAAATTTGCCAGTTCAGTGATTTCCGGCTCGCAGGCAGCGCTTTCGATGACAGTTTTGCCTCTTGCCAGTGTTGCTGCCATCATAAGATTTGCCGTTGCAAGCACACTGGAACCGAAGTTTCCGCCCAAATACACACGAGAACCTCTAAGAGATTTTGCATCGGCAACAATATATCCGTGTTCGACCTTTATATCCGCGCCTATCGAGCGCAATCCTTTTATATGCAGGTCAATAGGCCTTGTCCCAATCACACAACCCCCAGGCATCGACACTTCAGCATGTTTCAGCCTAGCCAATATCGGCCCGAGCACGCAGATAGACGCCCTCATGGTGCTGACCAACTTATAAGGTGCTGTGTAATTTGAATAACCTTTAGATTCTACGACTATGACATCGTCCTCCATATTAACCTTGACTCCAAGAACCCGCATTATTCTGAGCATAGTATAAACGTCTCTCAACGGCGGCACGTTCTTTATTACACACTTGGAATCCGTTAAAAGCGTAGCAGCAAGGATCGGAAGTGCGGCATTTTTAGAGCCGCTCAATTGCACCGTACCCTTTAACTTCACGCCTCCTTCTATAATAAACTTATCCATAGCACCCTATCTATTCCTGAAAAATCCTTATTGACATTTCGTATCTCGAATAAATTCCTCGAAATAAAAATACCTTTTATAGCTTCTAATTGGCCGAGTCCGATCTCTAAAAATAGAGACCCTCCATTTTTTTTCAAATAATCCGGCGCGACTCTCTCTATGCGCCTATAAAACTCCAGCCCATCCTCTCCGCCGTCCAGAGAAACTTCAGGCTCATACCTTACTTCTCTTTGTAAAAATTGCAGTTCAGCGCTCTTTACATACGGGGGATTGCACACTATTATATCAAATTTATAACTTTTATCAATCGGTAAAGCGTCAAAAAGGTCTCCCTCGTGAAATGTTATGTGTTTATCTACTCCGTGGAGAATAGAATTTCCCCGCGCAATTCTAAGAGCGGGTCCAGATATGTCAGTAGCGACAATATTTATTCTATCCATGAACCGGGCCAGGCTAATCGCAATATTACCGCAACCAGTGCATAAATCCAGTGTGTTTAAATTACTATTCGTGATTCGCAGGACTTCCCCTATTAAAAACTCTGTCTCTGGCCGGGGTATCAATACATCTTTATTTACAATAAAATCCATCCCCATAAATTCCGAACTACCCGTAATATATTGAATAGGCTCTCCGCATAAACGCCTTTTTGCAAGAGAATCAAATAGCTCCAAAGTCTCTTTATCTAGAACATAATCATTTATATAAAGGTGGGGTGCCTTGCATTTAAATATATAGGACAATAACAGTTCTACTTCTACCCGGGAAATAATTCCCGAGTATTTATTCATTAAATAAAAAATATCTTTTTTAACCTCTGAAGTTTTTAACATGGTTTCTAGCATGGGGACAGGTACCGATTTTACAATGTAAAATCGGTACCTGTCCCCTACTCTAATTTAATTAGATAGCTTTAGTTTTTTCTCTGCCTGCAATAGTGCCTCAATGACCTCGTCCATCTCGCCTTCCATTATCCTATCCAACTTATGTATGGTAAATCCGATCCTGTGATCTGTCACGCGTCTATCCGGAAAATTATACGTCCGGATCTTTTCACTACGGTCACCTGAACCGACCTGACTCTTTCTAGCGCTCGCTATTTTTTTCTCTTGAGACATACGCAAACGGTCCAGGATCCTTGCCTTTAAAACCTTCATTGCTGCGGCCTTATTTTTATGTTGAGACCTTTCGTTCTGACACTGCACTACAGTACCTGTAGGCAGATGAGTAATCCTCACCGCAGAATCCGTAACGTTTACATGCTGCCCCCCTGCACCACTGGAGCGAAACGTGTCTATCCGTAAATCCTGGGGATTTATATCCACATCTACATCTTCAGCTTCAGGAAGCACCGCAACAGTAACAGCAGAGGTATGGATCCTCCCGGATGCCTCTGTAACAGGAACCCGCTGCACACGGTGTACACCTTTCTCGTATTTTAAATTTTTATATACGTTTTTTCCTTTTACGGAAAATATTATTTCCTTAAAGCCTCCTCCTTCGGCAATATGACTGTCCATTAAATCTATCTTCCAGCCGCGTCCTTGAGCATATTTTGAATACATCCTGAAAAGATCTCCGGCAAATAGACTTGCCTCTCGCCCCCCTGTGCCGGCCCTTATTTCCATAATAACATCTTTTTGTGCATCAGGGTCATCCTCAAGAATAAACTCTTCTAATTCGTTTTCCAGTGCCTTCTTCTGCTTCTCCAGCTCATCCATCTCCTTTTTAGCCATCTCAACAAGCTCTTCATGCGATTCTTTGTCGATAAGTCTTACAGTATCTCTCATTTCAGAAAGCACCTTCTTGTATTGTCTATATTTCTTAACGACATCTTCCAAAGAAGAAAGTTCTTTTGCAAGCGCCTGATATCTGTTCCTATCAGCAACCACCTCATTATCCGCCAAAAGATCATGGATTTCGTCGTATCGTCTTAATAGAGACTCTATTTTCTCGAACATGATTGTTATTTATTCTTGCTCTTGGCCTTTGGTTTCGCCTTTCTTTTTGTATTTCTTCAAAAACTTCTCCACCCTACCTGCAGAATCGACGAATTTTTGTTTACCTGTATAGAACGGGTGGCATTTGGAGCATATCTCCACTCGTATATTCTGCTTTGTAGAGCGGGTATGCATGACTTCGCCGCATGCACATATGATCGTTGCATCTTTGTATTCGGGATGAATCTTCGGTTTCATGTTTTCCTCCTCGTTTATTGATTCATGCTGTCTAAAAACTCTTCGTTTGATTTAGTCTTGCGGAGCTTTTCAAGAAGAAGCTCCATGGCCTCTACTGTATTCAACTCGTTTAAGACCTTCCTAATAATCCATATCCTCTGAAGTTCCTTCTCACCTAAAAGCAATTCCTCTTTTCTTGTATTCGACCTCTTTATGTCTATAGCAGGATAAATCCTCCTTTGAAAAAGGTTTCTATCGAGCTGCAGTTCCATATTGCCCGTCCCCTTAAATTCCTCGAATATAACCTCATCCATCCTGCTACCTGTATCTATAAGGGCAGTCGCTATAATAGTCAGGCTTCCGCCTTCTTCAATGTTTCTGGCTGCACCAAAAAATCTTTTTGGTTTATGAAGCGCATTTGAATCTACTCCTCCCGAAAGTATCTTCCCTGAATGCGGCACAACAGCA
>JAHJHC010000019.1 GCA_018824145.1 Candidatus Omnitrophota bacterium
ACCAACAAGTCGAGCAGATACGAAAGTAGGACTTAGTGATCCGGCGGTGGAATATGGAATCGCCGTCGCTCAACGGATAAAAGGTACTCCGGGGATAACAGGCTTATCTTGCCCGAGAGTTCATATCGACGGCAAGGTTTGGCACCTCGATGTCGGCTCATCACATCCTGGGGGTGGAGAAGCTCCCAAGGGTTCGGCTGTTCGCCGATTAAAGTGGTACGTGAGCTGGGTTCAGAACGTCGTAAGACAGTAGACGAATACAGCTGTCTATAAAATTGGCTATATGCTGGAAAATCTGAGTATCCTAAACTACCTCTTAAAAAAGTTGAAAATTTTTGAAAGAAAACTTCAACTTCATGTGTCTATATATTAAGGGGTGATAATGTTATGGGTGCAGACAATCAGCAGGAAAGGCCTAGGGAAAGCCTAAGCCATTACATCGTAGGTTTTGTTGATGGAGAAGGAACTTTTCATGTTGCGATACAAAGACGTAAGGATTTACCAAATGGATTTCAGCTAATTCCTGAATTTCATATCTCGCAGCATAAAGAGAAATCCTCTATTTTAGAAAAGATTAAAGATTTCCTTGGATGTGGTTATCTAAAACTGAATCATCCAGGAAGTACTCGCGATGTTACAAAAGTATACATAGTGAGGAATCGACAAGACCTGTTGGAGAAAATAATTCCTTTCTTTGAAAAATATCCATTGATTTCAGAAAAACGGCAAGATTTTCTGAAATTTGCTCAGATTGTTAAATCAATGGGACAAGGTAGACACTTAAGCAGAAAGGGATTAGTTGATCTTACGAGATTAGCTTTTTCAATGTATAGTAATGGCAGATACAGAAAGTTGAAATTAAAAATAGTGCTTTCTTTAATGGAATCCTCAGAGACTGTACGCCAGTTGCCGAAAGGTAAAGATACAGTCCGAGCTGCATGGCGACATGCAGAGGTTTCCGCCACAAAGCGTGGCGGATCCGTCAAGTATTTTGACGGAAGCAGAAATGACTAACCCTCCGTTCCAGTCAGAGGCTGGTTAGCCGATGGCTGATAAGGCGGAAGCAACAAATCTGTCGGTCTCTATCTGTTACACGCGCAGGATATCTGAAGAGATATGTCCGTAGTACGAGAGGACCCGGATATACGAACCAATGGTGTTCCAGTTGTCACGCCAGTGGCATTTGCTGGGTAGCTAAGTTCGGAAAGGATAAGCGCTGAATGCATATAAGCGCCAAGCCCCCTCTAAGATTAGATATCCCTCCCCCTCGTGGGGATAAGGCACCTTGTAGATAACGAGGTTGATAGGCTGGAGGTGTAAGACCCGTAAGGGTTTCAGCTGACCAGTACTAATCTGCCGAACGGCTTGACCACTTATTAGTTTAATAGTCTAACAATGAATCACGAATAATTCCGGAGTGATCTTGCTGGAGGGGAAACACCCGTTCCCATTCCGAATACGGTAGTTAAGACCTCCAAGGCCCATGGTACTATACTGGCAACGGTATGGGAGAGTAGGTAGTTGCTCCGGTTAAATATGAAGGGCGTCCGCTTAATGCGGACGCCCTTTTTTTATTTGTACCGTTTGCTACTTAATATTTTTCTTTCTTGATGAGCAAACGGTACAAATTTCTTTTCTCTCTTTACTCCTCGCTATTTTTATGTTACAATAAAAAACTACAAATCGGATTTTTAACTCACAACAACACAAGGAGGAGGTGCATCTTGGCAGATTATACTATAAAAGATATACGTAATATAGCATTGATATCCCATGCAGGGAGTGGGAAGACTACACTTTCAGAGGCAATAGTTCATAATGCAGGAGTTACTAGTCGTTTTGGTACAGTTGAAGACGGTACTACTGTGAGCGACTATAGCGATGACGAAAAGGAAAGAAAGGTCTCTATTAATTCGAGCATTTTGAGTTTCGATTATAAAGCCAAACACATAACTCTTATAGATACGCCTGGTTATGCAGACTTCGGAGGGGAGGTCATGGGTTGTTTAACCGCAGTTGATAGTGCTATTGTCCTTGTAGATGTCTGTGAAGGTGTAGAAGTCGGCACAGAGCGTGTCTGGGCGTTGGCAAACGAGCATAAGCTTTCAAGATTGATTTTTATTAATAAGATGAATAAGGAAAATATTAATTTTGATGCTACGGTTAACAATATAAAAGAGAGATTGGGTAAGGGTTGTGTACTTGTAACTATACCAGACGCTACTGGCTCAAATTTTAAAAGTGTTATAGATCTTCTGGATTCCTCGAGTATTGACGGAGCGAGTGGGCTTTTGAAAGATAAAGCTAAAAAACTTAGAGATGCATTGATAGAGGTGATTGCTGAGAGGAATGACGAGCTTTTGGAGAAATATTTGGATGGCCAGGAGTTGAGCATTGAAGAGATTGAGAAAGGATTCAGAAAAGGCGTTTCTAGCGGCGAGATATTCCCTATTTTTTGCGGAGCATCTGTACTTAACATTGGCGTAAAGGAAGTACTTTCGGCAATAGTAAATATCTTGCCCTCTCCGGATCAGAGCCCGGCAAAGGTTGTAAAAGATGCAAAGACAAATGAGGATAGAGAATTAAAACCGGATCCAAATGCGTCATTTACAGCCAATGTGTTCAAATCAATCTCCGATCCTTATGTAGGTCAATTGACAATCTTCAGAATATTTTCAGGGACGATTAAGTCGGATACAAATTTTTACAATGCAACAAAGCAGTCAAGAGAAAGGATCGGACCGCTTTTAACTTTATTTGGCAAAGAGCAGAAGCCTGTCACAGATGCCATAGCAGGCGATATAGTGTCTGTGGCAAAGTTAAAAAATACATCTACCGGAGACTCGCTCTGTGTAGAGAAAGATGCTGTTCTCTTTTCTAAAGTAGATTTTCCCGAGCCTGCCATATCATTTTCAATAAAGCCTAAGGCACGTTCGGACGAAGATAAGATTTCAATCGCGCTTCAAAAACTTTCCGCCGAAGACCAGACATTTATGATGAAAAGAGATGAGCAGACTAAAGAACTTATCGTGTCAGGCATGGGCGATTTGCACCTTGATATAATGATAAACCGTCTTAAAAAGAGATTTAATGTCGAGGTTGAAGTAGGCACTCCCAAAGTAGCTTATAAGGAGACGATTAAAAAGTCCGCAAAGGTTCAGAATAAGTATAAAAGGCAAACAGGTGGGCATGGTCAATATGGAGACGTATGGATAGAGATTGAGCCATTAGAGAAGGGAAAAGGTTTTGAGTTTGTCGATAAGGTTGTAGGTGGGGCAATACCGAAGAATTATATACCAGCCGTAGAAAAGGGTGTCTTGGAGGCTATGTCAAAAGGAGTTATCTCTGGATACCCAATGGTGGATCTGAGGGTTACGCTGTATGACGGTTCATACCATGACGTGGATTCTTCTGATATGGCCTTTAAGATAGCAGGTTCAGGTGCGCTTAAAAAGGCTGCATTGGAAGCAGGCCCTGTTTTATTAGAGCCTGTCATGGATGTGGATGTTATCGTGCCTGACGAATTTATGGGAGATATAACAGGAAATCTTAGTTCAAGGCGCGGTAAGATAGCTGGTATGGATATAAAGGGCAAAAGTCAGGTTGTCAAAGCTAAAGTGCCTCTTTCCGAGATGTTTAAGTATGCATCTGAATTAAAATCCATGACAGGAGGCAGAGGTTCATATACAATGAGGTTTTCTAACTACGAAGAGGTGCCTCATAAGATAGCGCAGACGATTATTACTAAATACGAGGAGCAGAGAAAGGAAGAACAAGAAAAGTAAAAACTAAAACTATTGTACTAGGAGGCGATATGTCAGGTCATTCAAAATGGGCATCTATAAAACATAAAAAGGCAGCTACGGATGCGAAGAGAGGTAAGTTATTCACAAAACTTATAAAAGAGATTACAGTCGCTGCCCGGTACGGAGGGGGCGATATCAATACAAATCCGCGGTTAAGGACAGCTATTGACAGGGCTAAGCAGGCAAATATGCCTCAGGACAATATTGACCGCGCTGTCAAAAAAGGTACGGGAGAATTAGAAGGCGTTACATATGAGGAGTTCACGATTGAAGGGTATGGCCAGGGTGGCGTTGCTATAATGGTAGAAGTTCTGACTGATAATAGAAATCGCACCACTGCAGATATCAGGAATATTTTTTCTAAAAAGAAAGGCAACGTTGCGGGTGCAGGTTCGGTAAGTTGGATATTTGAGAAGAAGGGATATATAGAGGTCGATAAATCCACTGCATCTGAAGATAAGATAATGTCTATTGTCTTGGATGCCGGAGCTCAGGATATGGAGACGGAAGAAGATCTTTATATAGTAACTACGGATCCGAAAGATTTTGAGGCAGTGAAAAAGGCGCTTGAGGATAATAATATTAAGCCGAAGACCTCAGACCTTTCATTAATCCCCAAAAGCACTATAAAATTGACAGGAGACGATGCAAAACAGATCCTAAGCCTTGTAGAGACATTAGAAGACCATGATGATGTACAGAATGTTTATGCAAATTTGGATATACCGGATGAAATAATAGAACAGGAAAATTCATAATAATTCATGCGTATCCTCGGAATAGATCCAGGATTGGAAATTACAGGATATGGGTTGATCGAAATCATTGGCAACGATTTAAAGGTGCTTGAGGCAGGGGTTATCAGGTCTAACCCTAAAGATAAAATAGAGAAACGTCTTGTAGAGATCCACGGAAAGGTCGTGAATCTAATAAAAGATATAAAACCGGCTATGGTTGTCTTAGAAGAGCTTTATTCCCATTATAAGCACCCTAGGACATCCATTTTAATGGGCCATGCGCGTGGCATAATATGTTTAGCAATAGAGCAAGAGAATGTCCTGATAGTAAATTATCCGACAACGAGAGTCAAAAAGGCTATAACAGGAAGAGGCCATGCATCGAAAGAGCAGATTCAAAGGACAGTTGCAAGTTTATTGAATCTTAAAGGCCTTCCTGAGCCTGTAGATGTTACTGATGCCCTGGCCTTAGCCGTGACCCATGCAAATGTGTATATGCATGACATAAAAAGGAAAGTTGATCTATGATTTGTAGAATTGCAGGCAAGTTAATAGACAAAAAACAGGAATCAATAATTCTGGATGTTAACGGGATTTGTTACGAGGTGTTTATTCCTCGTGCAGTTATGCTAGGGTTGGAAGGTCATATTCAGGAAAAAGATATTATTTCTTTGATTACATACCATTATTTTCAGGTAGAACCGTCTAAGACCTTTCCGTTCTTAATAGGTTTCTTGAATGAGATAGAAAAAGAGTTCTTTGAGAAATTCATAACAGTTTCAGGTATCGGTCCAAAGGCTGCTTGTAGGGCCTTGAGTTTGCCTATATCTACGATTGCGCAGGCAATAGATATGGGCGATATAACTGTGTTAAAATCCCTTCCCGGGATAGGAGAACAAAGGGCAAGAGAGATCATAGCTAAACTTCAGGGTAAGATCGGTAAATTCGGACTTATCCAGGACACTGTAGGTGCAGCGTCTTGCGCTGCTGGTGGGAGAGGAAAACAGGATATTCAGGAAGAGGCATTAGAAGTACTTTCACAGCTCCAATACAAAAAACTTGAGGCAAAGAATATGGTAGAACATGCCTTGAGACGCAATCCGGATATAAAGACAGCAGAAGAGTTGTTAAACGAGGTATATAAACAGAAGGCGAAGAAATAAAAAGCTAACTTATGGCAAAAAAAGAAATCAAAGATGATCGCGAGCGTTTGATCACACCTCAGGAAAGTGAGGAAGAGGCGGTATTTAATATTTCTCTTCGGCCTGAAACTTTAAGGAATTTTGTGGGCCAGTCCCATACAATTGAAAATCTTAAGATTGCGATAGAGGCCGCTAAAAGGAGAAAAGAAAGTCTTGAGCATATACTGCTTTCAGGCCCTCCCGGATTGGGAAAGACAACGCTTGCCCATATTATATCTCATGAGATGAACTCAAAGATTAC
>JAHJHC010000131.1 GCA_018824145.1 Candidatus Omnitrophota bacterium
ACGCATGGAAAGAGTTACTCGAAATACGTCGCGCAAGACGTATCAGATTCCCAAATAGATACTGATTTAAGAGATAAATCTTTCTTTTTTATAGAAGATTTAAGCCCTTTAAAAATATACCTTGCAATATTCTCTGCGGAAGGATTTTTACCTTTGAAGGCCTTTGTTCTATTAAGATATGAATGGTCTAATTTATTAAGTATAGTTTTAAGTCTGGATTTTAAAATTTTAAAATCTACTGCTATACCTATCTTATCCAGGGTATCCGTCTCAAACCTTGCCTCTACCTTCCAGTTATGGCCGTGCAACTCCTCACATCTGCCCCGGTATCCCTTAAGATTATGGGCGCCGCTAAAATCTGATTTTATCAAAATCTCATACATACCCTGCTCCTATCTTAACTGACCCCTCGAGGTAGTTTCTCATATAACGAGGGGTCATCCTGAAGCCCGAAGGGCTGAAGGATCTCATCCCCTCAGTCCTAACTCAATATAGCCTTCTTAACCTTGCTAATCTTCTTACCTAAAAATCTCTTTCCTACTTTTACAAATTGCTCTACCGCGTCTGTTGCAAAAAAACTATTGGCTGGCTTTCTTGATTCACTGGATAATAGCTTATTACTCCGTAAAGTGTTAGCTACCTCTTCTGCTACTGAACTGGCAGAATCTATAATTTTGACATCTTTTCCAACTACCCGTGAGATCACTTTTTTCAAAAGGGGATAATGCGTACAGCCGAGAACAAGAGTATCTATTCTCTTCCTAACAAGCGGATTCAAATAATATTTTGCAATATCAAACGTAATCTTTCCGTTCAACAACCCTTCTTCGGCAAGAGGCACAAACAAAGGACAGGCCTTAGATACTATCTTTACAGTCTTGCAAATACGCTTTATTTCCTTTTCGTAGGCCTTGCTTTTCACTGTAGTAGCAGTCCCTATGACACCTATTTTTCCATTCTTAGTCAGGCCTGCTGCCCTTTCAGCTCCGGGTTTAATAACGCCGACGATAGGGATTTTAAATCTATTCCTCAAAATAGGCAGACTAGTACTCGAGGCAGTATTACACGCCACAATGACCATTTTCACATTAAATCGCAGAAGAAACTCAAAGTTCTCGATTGAAAAACGTTTTACGCTCTCTGACGATTTTGTACCGTATGGCACTCTGGCTGTATCACCTAAATATACAATTTCTTCGTAAGGGAGGACTCTAAATATCTCTTTAACTACAGTGAGGCCTCCGACGCCAGAATCAAATATCCCGATAGGTCTATTCTCTATTTGTGTAATCTGTATAGACATTAGTAGATATGGTGGACCCGGTCACAACCAATTCGAAACATAGCTGAGATCCAAGCCCATATCAAAATCCTCCCTGTCAAACACCCTCATTTATACCAGAAACTAGCCCAAAAAGCAACCGAATTACACTTATTAGGTATGTCCTATATAAAGATAGGCAGAATCCTATGCATAGACCCCAAGACTGTAAAAAAGGCAATATTGTCATTCCCGCGAAAGCGGGAATCCAAAAAGTAAACCCCATGCGTCTACCATTTGGTATCTATAACCTTATAAACCCAGAACGCTACATCTGGACCCAAGTCCGTATACTACACGAAACCGACAAAGCCATATTAATAGACAACGGCATGAAAACCTGGATCCCAAAGTCACAGATACATGGAATAAGGTTGAGGAAAAATGTTTTTGAGGTTTATGTTCGAGAAGGTACTATTGGATAATGTAATACAGTTTTATGGGTGCAAGTTATCTTCGATAGAATGAATTTTATGATCCCTCGGGATTCAACATTTCTACCTAGTGTATCGGTCATAAAAAGCAGGCATAGCAAGATTATCGTTGCTTAATTCTATTTCTGCTGTTCTCCCCGCCGTAACTGTTATAGGCAACTGCCAAACTACTCTATTTCTTCCAATAACAGATGGGAAATCTACAAGTATAAAATATTTTCCTGCCATAATGTTTTTAAATTCAAACTGTCCATTTAAGTTAGAAGTAACTTCCGCAACAACATAATTCGGGTTAGTATCTTTTTCTTGTTCAGTTTGCTCACAAAAATTAAAATAGGATTTAGCATACGCCTCTTCTCTAGTATATATTCCTTCAGCATCCCAGCCAGGATTGCGTGGAATGGGAAAAGATTTCGTTACTAAACTAACCTTTATTCGTGCCCCATAACGAATAGCCCCATCACCCATTATAATCCCAATAGTCCCTTTTATATCCCCTCCTTGTGCAAATAAATCTGATGTTTGACTTAGGATAAAAAAAGCCATAAAAAATAAAGGAAGCCATGTCTTTCTCATCTTTCACCTCCTAAAAAAGCCACCCCAAGATAAATCCAAATTAGCATAATGTACACATATTTTGGGCACATACTTGTAGTCTTATTCATATTGATAATCTTCGGGTGCATTATCTTTTGCTTTCAATCTGTTTCTCTTCCCAATATGCACTAGCTGCACTTTGACATGTGGCTTAAGTTGTGGGTAGTCCCATAGTCCAGCAGAATTATAATGTGGCGTATATTTATAAATTAAAATTGATTCTGCAATATCAAGATCTCTTCTCCAAGTACACCAATCGTCTTTTTCCTTATAACATGGGTCTTCTATCCTACCGAGGTATATCCTAATGTTTTTTTCCTTTTCCAACCATTCTTTTCTATGCTGTTTAAATCTTGCAGAAAATGTTTGGTCAATTGCTTTGCCTACATAAAGCAACGTATTTTCTTTACATAAAATATGATTACCGTAAATCTGATATACGCCATAATCAGGACCAGCCCACTTATTTAAAGGATATCCACCTTTATTCATTTTTTTAATAACTTTATTAACCATTTCTGGACCAGACCATTTTATCAGTATTATATGTTTATCCATTGCTAAACTCCTTTTTGTTCAATATAGTCATCTAATCTTTTTGTCTTATAAGAAATTTAGGGACAGATACTTATTTTTTATGACCTTGAGAAGAAAACAGAACCGTCCCCTTTATTTACTGTCCTTCTGCTATTTATTGGTCATAATTTTAAAATGTCTTCTTCCGCCTTGAAGAGCAGTATGTCACCAGATTGCATCAGTAGTCTTTTTATAGCATTTGAATTATCTTATCTTTTCTCAGAAAATCTATTAATTCCAGGTCTTTCTTTCTTAATTCAGATAACTGAAAATTACCTACGAAATTTGATTCATAGGAACGCCCTTTGTCTTTATCGAATATCGCATAATAGTCTCCATTTGTGATAACGACGAACCGCGCACCAGTCTCAAGAGAATAATTGTATACTTGAATCACAGCATCTCTGTCTCGATAGGATAACCCCCAGCTCTTCTTTACCTCATTTACAATAATCACTTTTCCTTCATACTCGATAGTTATGTCAATCCTTCCTTGACGATGCTTGATATCGCTGAATTTAACGAAGCCAAGCAGATTATAGAAACTCTCTACTAAAGACTCATGCGCTCTCTCTTTATGCTCAGGATCGTTCTTTAATTTATCAATATCGCCAAGTAATTCATGAAGCCATTCAGGCCTTTCATAAGTTTCCTGCGCAACGTATATAGTCTTATCTACCGTCGGTCTTGTCTTCGCTTCTTTTTTGTCAGCATAATGCTCTCCCTTGATTAAAGATGCATATTTTTCCGCGCTTATCTCATATATAGTTGTTAAGGAAAATGTCTGCCTATCGAAACTTATTTCTTCTTTGCCAAACCATTTTACCTTTAAAAAATTACCTGTAACAAAATTGTCTCCTAGAGGTATATTTTCAGGACCAAACCCTACCCTCTTTGTGCCTTGCTCATAATCAAAAAAAGCTTTTTCTGTAACCTCCCCTATACCCATAATCTTTTTCAGGCCTCTGCGTGCAATGATAATATCGCCGAGAGAAATCTCATGTATAAAATTCCAAATCTGTCTACATTTACCTTTCCTTAATTCGCCATAGACTTCTATAGTCTTCTGACGCAATTCCGATATATCTTTCATATCATAAAGCGAAGGGCCAATCCTTGTACCCACACCAACAGCAATTGTTCCATTCCGTAAATCATACCCCCAAACCCTATCAAAAATTACCGCCTCTTCGGCAGTATAAGGAGCAATTACCCAATATCTTTTCATTATCATTTTCCTTATCGTTCTTACCTCAAAACCTTGGATAGATAAATAATAGCCGTAATATTTTTTCTATCAGATCTTTTAGAATAATCAGAAATTTCTTCTGGGTCTTTACTAAAACTGTCTACCTTATAAAGCCCTATATGTTCCCATTTATTTGTTTTAATCTTAATAAATACAGGTATAGGATTGCTTTGAGAACACAATATCTCTGCTGCTAATTTTACACGTGGGCAATTGCCAACTAAAATAATGTTTGGTGCATCTGGATTCAAATCTTTTCTTAGACATGCACAGACTACTTCTTTTCTTACAGTGGGCAAATAAGACTGGATACTACCACCAACTTCATTATAAATTTGCTTCCTTGTATAAAACTGGCCTGTTATAAACATGGTGATTCTCTCTTTTGAAAAATTAGGAACAGTCACTTATTCTTTTAAATCATATACTATAAGGTTTACCGTGAATGCCAGTTTTAAAAGTTTTCTGAAGCCATGTTAAAAAATCATTAACCAAAACAGCATCAAAATTGCATAAATGACCTCTTCCTTTTGGAACTAAACTATTATATTCTTGAGGCACTTTTACTGCATCCTTTCCAAAATAATAAAAGTGTCCTGCTATAAGCACATTCCTTCCTTTCAAATCACGTTCCATATGCTTCATTTTATGATTAGACTCTCGTTGCTTCCATTCGTTATTAGGTGTTTTGTAATAAATGTTATCGCCACAGCGTTCTTCAATAATGCCACTTGCATTTGGTTTCTTTTTATTAAATCTTAAATCTGCATCATAATCTAAAAAAGGTAATATCTCGGAAATTTTCATCGCATATATAAGCTTACCATGGCCAACATTCCGCATAGAGCCCATGCCGGCAACCCAATCTCCTACGCTAGCACAACGCCGGATAGTCGGTTTACAAGTTGCAAGCGTACAATAGTCCCAGAAAGGATTGGGAGCAAAACCAGCATCATGAGTAACTACATATATATATAGTTTCATTCTATCAAATACAAATTTTTTCTTTTTTTAACTTATCTATTAAAATCGCATACTCTTTGGTCAACTCTGATAATCTAAAATCTCCCACAAATTGAGTATCATAAGAAGACCCTTTGACTCTATCGTATATCGCATAATAATCGCCATTTGTAAGGATAACATACCGTGCCCCGCTTATAAGAGCATAATTATAAGCCTGCATTAAAACTTTGTTGTCCTTATGCGATAAGTGCCAATCTTTTTTAACTTCATTAACTATTAGTACTTTACCTTTATGTTCAATGCTAATATCAATCCTTCCTTGACGATGTTTAATATCTTGATATTTAGCAAATCCAAGCAGCTCATAAAAAGACTCCACCAATGACTCATGCGCTCTTTCTTTATGTCCGGGGTCTTGTTTCAGTAGTTCTATATTATCAATTAAGCTCATAAGCCATTGTGGCCGTTCGAAAAATATCTCCTTAGTTTCGTCAGGCTTTATATCAACTTTAACTGTAGGCATGATATTATCTAAACCAGCTTTGCCTTCTGTTAATTTAGCCTCGTCCAGAAGTATTTGCACTTTTTCATTTGAAAGCTCTCGCCAGCTCCTTGTTGCAGAGACTATAGATTGATTTTCTGTTCTGTCATCGCGAAATTTGATATTTAAATCGAGTTTTTCAGAAAGAATCTTATCAAACAATAGCGGCTTTTCTAAAATTTTAGACCTGGCAAAGTCTCCAAAGACCATAACATCGTCATCATATCGTTTATCTGTAGAAAGCCACCTTAAAATATGGGGATTTCTATATTTGGCAATAATATCTTTATCTTTTACGACATCTTCAAGATTCATCACGAACTCAACTACATAATAAGCTGTGATATACTTTCTTCCTCCAATACCGGTATGGAAGAAGATATAATCACCTTTTCCTATATAATTCCTTAATTTCCTGGCTCTTCTCCTAACATCGCCATAAGTGAATTCCTCAAAAAGAGGATCACTGTGTTCTGGTAAATATCGATAAGGTATTAAAAAATTCATAATTTTTACTCTTTGATAGCTAAAATCATAAATGGTACAGAATCACAAAGAGTTATGGAAGAACATCGCTATTATCTTATCTCTTTTTTAAGTAAAACCTGTTAATGGTGAATATTGTTAATCTCTTCAGCTTTAATAGGTCTGTCTTAGCGATGATATAGTCTTTATTGTTTACATAGTCAGAATTCCATAGCCCAGATGCCCTTACGTTCTCACTACATGCATAATTCCCAAGCCACTTCTTAGTTGGTTTATTACATAGAGAGCATAGGGAAATTGTAGCTATAATATTTTTTTCCATTAGATTTCGAAATTCCTTATTTTCAATATTAATACATTTAAATCTAAATTTATTTTCTAAAATTCTGTTAACCTCAGCTTCTATCGGCTTACATTTTCTACAAATTGGACTATTTTGTTCTTCCCAATGTTTTAAGCAAGCATCTTTCGGATTATCTTTTCTTATCAAGGCACCGCCAAGTAACCTTCTAAAAACACTACCATTCTTTCCACCATAATAATGATCTTGCAGGCGCCCTATGAGTCTATTTTGTGAACGCGGATGATTGCCAATTCTTACGACCCTTCCTTGTGGTGAATGTTTTGAACTCTCACCTTCTTCATAAAAGAAATACAAGCCATTTCTAAACGGCACTTCTTCTGGTTCATAATGAAAAGGTAATTTAAAAAGGATTTTTTGAATCTGTTCACATATATGCTCTGTATTCATGTTAAATTTACTATCTCTACGTTTGTACCGTTTGAAAACTTAGGGACAGACACTTATTTTTTATCACCTTGGGGAAGAAAATAGAACCGTCCCCTTTATTCTCTCTAGTTTATTTCTTCGCTATTTAAACTGATTCTCAAATTCACAGATCTTATCTACAATAATTTTACACCGATGCTGAATTTCGTTATAATTATTTTTAAGATTAGTGCGAATTATACTCCCATTTGTTTTCATGCATGAAGAATCAAAAGTAAGTCGGTAATGAAAATAGTAAGTCATATCTAGATGTATTATTACATAACAATTTATGCTATATGAGATTATATCAATTGATTAGGTCTGAATATAACCAAATTATATAACTTTTTTATTTGTATATCCTTATAACTAAACATATCTAGATATGCCTTACTGTTACTGTTACTGTTTACCCCTCTATTCATATAATTCGATAAAATAATCGACTTCCTTAATACCTTTTAAATTCTCACCATCTATCAAAGCCATAAGACGATATTGACCTGGTTTTGGAAATTTAACGAAAATAGAATCTGTGTTAAGCCCCGTATTGTTTATAGATTCGTTAAACTTCCAAGAATATCTACCATTAACTTCTTGCACTGCCCATCTTTGAGTGTCCTCTATAACTACACCTTGACTAAATACAAGTTGTATTCTCGCTTGTTTTAATGGTATTCCTTCATTAAAGTTTATTATGGCAGGAGTTAGGCGAACATTTTCGTTGGCATTATAACGCTTTTGCAAAATAGCATTTTGTTCTATAATTCTACTCATATTGCCTGGTTCATTTGCACTGCCTAAGTAGTTATTGAATTCATAAGCATATCGTTCTCCAAACATTATTTTATCCATTGCAAGCTTAGGTCTATTGGCATAGTCAATATTTATATTGGTATTTTGTAAGCCTTGTATGTTAATTGCATTTGACTGGTCGCCATCTATGGTTTGGCTTGGAGTATTTGGACGTCGGGATATAGAAAAAATTCCTGCTATGAGTGCCGCTAGAACAGGTGATCCTAATAATAACTTTATCAAGAGACCTCTTTTCTTCATGTAACACATCTTCCTTTTTTAATAATTGGTTCTATAAACCGCGAAATTGAAAATCAGGGTCAGCGACTATTTATTTCGTTAAAATGGTCGTTGTCTCTAGCTACCTCTGTTGAAATAATTGTTTCAGCATTCATCTTTTATTAATGCTAATAGATGCTTTTATTCTATTGATTAACTGTTCTTTCAAATCATTCCCATCTTTCCATATAATATGATTATATTGACGGGTATCAAAATGTAACTCTTCTTTAAAAGTATCGGAGCATGTCCATATCACAGGAATTCCAAGACCACGTGCATAGCCTGCCTCAAAATAAACGCCATGTTTATTTTGAGTAAAATCTGCTATAACAAATCGGCTTTCATTGATTCCAGCTATAATTCTATCGCAAATTTTTTCGTTGTGTTCTTTAGAATCTACGCGCTCAGCATCAAAACCACATTCTTTACAGGCGGGTTTAATAAAATCAGCAAAAATAGACTTTAGCTCAGAATCAAAACTCATAGCAACAAATACTTTTTTACTATTTATATTAACATCCTTAAGTCTTTCGTATTTCTCCCACCCTTCTATAGTTAAAACAATCCCTCTGTACTTCTCTTCTTTTTTAATAATCCCTCTTTCGCAAAGATAGTCCAATATTTGTCTTAACTCTGTAAAGTGTTTACAATAGAATCTTGTATAATCCTTCTCGATATCAAAAGGAACCTTTCCTCCGATACATGGCGAGGATTCTGCTATATAGCAAATTACCTTATTAACTTTATCTATAGGTATGAGCTTTTTATAAGGCGCAACTATCTCAGGAATCTTCATTATATCGCTCGATAATAGCCTTAAAGGGTCCCTATTTGAAACACTTTCTCTTAGGTAAGCCGAAAATAAAATTCTATCATACTGAAGAATATTATCTATAATCCTATCATCTATTGCATCTTTTGAAACTATATAACAAGTACACAAAGGACATTGGACCCTCTTTTGCTCTCCTCCTGAAATTTCTGTTACCTTAATATCTGCGCTGCCACAAAATATACACTTATCCATTTAAAACCTCTCTATAAATTACACAAAGATTGACCTCTAGACAAAATTCCGGGGACACAATACTTAATTACTTTAAAATTGAACCGTCTCCTTTTTCCTTTCTCTTAACTATTTCAGATTCGACAAAATCCCTGAATTCAGTATAAAACTCTGAATTTTTGGTAACAACTTTCCAAGCTTTTTGGAATGCTGGCTTATTGAATGCATAGGTCATACCTGTTTTCCATTCTTCCCAAACAATTTCATCAAGATGTTTCTTTTTATGCAAAAAGTACTCCTCTGAACATAAATCGAAATAAACACGCATGTATCTCATTATACGTTCTCGTCTTGGCACACTCAAATCTTCATATGAGAAATTAACATCATTAATATTTTCTGGAAAATGCAGAATTATTTCCTGGTATCTCTTTGTATATTCAGCAAAAAAGTTATTTTTTATTTGTTCATTTTGAATCTTTAATTGTCTTTCCATTTGTATATATTGTTTCCTATTCCAATGATATATAGCCCATATCACAAGCAAGTTTAAAATAGATATAATTAAAATTTCGCAACTATCAATCATTTGAACCTTATTCCTTATCCATTTAAGTCCTTTTCAATTTAACAATGAATCTGGAGAAACAACACTTAACTACCGGGAGCACAATACTTAATTACTTTAAAATAGAACCGTCCTCTTTTATTCGCTTTTACTTAAAGATCTTAACAACATTGCCCCAATTCTTAGGCCTATATTTATCCCATTCTTCCTGTTTCACGTAAAGCATTTTGTATGTGATCCTCTCCTGCCGATTATTTGCATCATCGCACCACTGAGCTAATCTGGCAACCTTCAGTGGATCATCTAAATCTTCGCGACCCTTAGTCTCAACTATATAAACCGTCTTTTCATCCGTTTTAACAAAAAAATCTGGATAATAATTTGCTATCGTCCCATCAGCATTTTTATAATCTATCTTAAAATGGACTTCGTAATAATTCTTTGCGAATGAAATAATCTCATCATCGCCTAGGCTTTCCAAGAAATCCGCAAACTCAAGCTCGAATTGACTATCCCCAACAATCCTGTTAAATACACTTTTTTTCGGCACTAAATACGCTCGGTCATTAACAACGAAAGGGCGACTACTGCTGATTTTTACATAATTCTTGATTTGAGTATCGCCTACATCTCTTACCGTCAACGCATTGATCTCTTTTTTAAACGTCTCAAGTGTCGTTTTTGTGGCCTCAATTTCTGAGAGATTTCTCAAGATATTTTTATCATCGAGCGATACCTCTGTCTCAAACAAATATGATTGAATAAACTCTTTAACTTTGCCGAATAAGATGTCATAACATCCAAAGAGGCGAAGCTCCCGCATAACGCTTTGGGCAAAAAAGCCGACAACGCTTTGATAATTCGGCTCGATATTACTTTCCAAGATAGTCGTATGGTGAATCTTTTCTTCAACGACATGTTTAAACACAATTTCTCGCTGCTCTTGGTTGGTGAATTTCCTTACTTTTAACTTGTTATTCTGAAAACCCGATACTTTCAAGTCCGATAAATTCTTATACTCTCTTTGAATCCTCGGGGTTAAAATAGGCAATTCGATATCTAACTTCTGAATATCTTTCTTAGGATTATCATGGTCTATCTCAATAACTGTTGGCGTAACCGCCTTAGTCGTGCTGTCCATCTTCCGCTTCTCTAGCTCAACGCCTTCCGCTTTAATTGACTCAACAAAATCCATAAAAGCAGATGTTCCGACAACGCTTACATATTCTTGTACATCTTCACGGCCGAAAAACATCCGTCTTAAACCGCGACCGAGTGTTTGTTCAGGTAAAATGTTTGATGCCGCCACATATGCCCTTAGCCCGACAATTGTTGTTACATTTTTAACATCCCATCCCTCTTTGAGCATTAAAACCGAGACGATCACCTGATAAGGACTTTCCAGCCCATCAATTTCATTGGCTTCTTTCCGTAGTCGATCTAATTCTTCCTTTGCTTTGCCGGTTACCTTTTCCGATATATCACCGCTTTTGTTAGTATGAATAGTCAAAACTTTACCGTTTAAAGCAGAGTAATTCTTTTCTAAATACGCTTGCACCTCATCGCAGTTTTTTGTATCATCTGTCATTATAAACAAAATGGCTTTTTTCCCGGTCGGCTGAAGTTCTTTTGAAATCTTTCGCCATTCTTCTATACCAAGATTAATATAATCTTCGTATTTTTCGGTAAATATCGCGCTCTGTTTCTCTTGTAATTTAGCTCGGCTTGCCTGATCAGGAAGCACAGGAGTCTTAACAACGCCTTGATGAATTGCTTCAACAAGCGGATAATCGGAAATCGTCTGCACAAATATCGATCCATTATCATGCTTTGGCGTTGCCGTACAGTCTATCTGTAAAGAAATCTGCTTATCTTTCTGCTTCAATTTATTATTTATATCCTGGATTGATTTAAACCACGCCATTTTTGGATCGTGAATATGATGAGCCTCATCGTTAAAAACGACTATTTCATCAATGTCTCTTACAACATTGCTTAGTTCAACCAAAGACTCGTTTGTTTTCGAAACAGGCCTTTCCCCTAAGAAATAATCGGTCAAATCCTCATCGCTGAAAGACGCTTCCTTGACATCGCCTTCATAAACACGGTGGATATTAGTAAGGAAAATATTACCGGTTGGCGAAATTGCAGTTAAATCGTCTTGCAAATGCAATGTTATTTGAAAGTCATCCTGCCAGTTTCTGCCTTCATAGCCATTATCTGGTAAAACAGGGTCCTGATAGAATATCTTGAGACCGTCAAAATCGGTCTTGATGCGCTCAAGCACTATAATGTTTGGAGTGATTAAAAGAAAATTACGGGAAAGTCCTGATTCCGGCTCATATAGTTTATGAAAATAAGACCATGCTAGAAGCAGACTCATAACCTTTGTCTTACCGCTTCCTGTCGCCATCTTAATAACCAGCCGAAGCCAGTCCTCATCAAACATATTCGGGCTTACGCGCCCCAAAGAATCAAATGGCAGAAGGTCATATTTATTCCTTATACCTGCAACATCATAGAGCCAGATAATCGTTTCAACTGCTTCACGTTGAGCAAAATAATACTGAAACAAAAAAGTATTGCCATCCGCGCCATAAGCTAAATGTTCTTGTTTAAACCACCAATTGAGCAGTGCTTTTGATGTAGCGCTTCCCCCTTCATAATTCTTATCGCGCCATTCTTTAACACGCTTTCTCAATTCTGGCACAAACGGAGGAAGCAGTTTCTCATACCCCTGTTCGCGCAATGCCTCATCAGCCGGAAACCAACGAATGTCCGGGTCTAATATCGCAAACTTATCCTTGGGGAAATTTTTATGCAGTGCCATAGGTTTATTAGATTCTTCCCATTGTTAAAAATGAGTTTAATTGCTCTGGAAAATTGAACACCTTCAAACTGTCTTCACCATCAATGCCGATCGTCTTTAGAACAACTATTTGAGTTAGATGATCAAAAAATTCCAAATAGTCACTTATGCCTTTTGTAGTATCTTTGTAGTCCCAAAGAATCTTAGTCATCCAAGGTTCTGCTTTGGTTCTATTGATCGGCAACTTTCCTGAATGAGCTAATTGATTACGTAACATATGAAATATATTTGATTTTCTAAAAGAATTATTAAACTGCGCTGGCCAAAATTGCTTTAAAATAAAAGAAAACACCTCAAGTAAATTATTTGATTCATCATTTGGAGTAGCACCATTTGGATTCTTTAAATGTGGATATAACCACTCCCAAATAACAACCATCGAGAGAAATCGACTTTCCGAATTTAAAATATTTGCATGATTTAAAAGCATTAAAAGATGGAAGCCATTTTCGAATTGTTTCTGCCAAGATGCATCTTTTAGTTTAGTAATAGCAACATCTAAATACTGTTTGCATTTTTTAGCATCTTTACTGATGTATTCTAAATGATTCCGTGAGATAACAGGGTATTGTGGAAAATCTCTACGAGAAAAAAGCTGCCAGTTTTGAGGAGTCAAAACAGAGCCAAGCACCAACAAATCTTCCAAGATTTTCCTCTCCCTGTCATTATGATACCCCACTCCAACACGTCCTCCTCGAAATAAAATAGATGCTTCTGGTGCTCCAGCATATTCCACATACGCATTCTGCTTGTGACGTCTGTTATCTCTCAATGCTTGTGTTGAGGTATAAACTCTGATTCTCGCTCCTTGCTGATGCTGCGGATTTTGAGAATAGAAAGTATAACCGTTTACTTCAAACGGATTAAAATACTTGTCGCCAACAAAAGTTAAATTGACTAGTTTTCTTCTTATCATGCTAAATATTAACTTTAATCACCTTGGTCGTGTCATTGCCGAAAATATCAACCACTTTAACAGCAATCTTACGACGACCTTTGAAGACTTCTTTCACTGCTGAAACAAGCTCAAGTTTTCTATCCTTTTTTGTCCTGAAAGACTGCCACTCATTTTCAAATATATACCCGCCAGTCCATTCTTCTTTTTCTTCTTCGGTTTTAGGATCAACTGTGCGAACAATCTCCTTTTTACTTTCCATATTAAAATCAACTGACCAGTAATCCACCCAGTCTGTCCATTTCTTAGTTAAAACTTCTTTAGTAACAACGGTAGTCTTTTTGGCTTTGGATACCTTAATGACCTGTCCGTTTTCAATAACAATCTTACTCGAACCTTCTTTAAGCGTTCCTTCTACTTCTTCAACGCTGTCTTGATTGTAGAAAACGCTAAAATCGCAAAGCTCAACCGCTATTGTTTTATTATTTCCTCGTCCTTTAATAACTGGCTTTACTTCAATATAAGCAACATCATAAAATTTAACATGTCCTTTTTCAACCGCTCGCCGATCGAATACCTCGCGAGGAATAACCTTAAATTGCACATCAACGCCGTGACGGCTGAGTTCTGAAAAATCAAGACCCATCTCATAGTCAAATCCAAGGACATCAAATTTTGTGATATTTTTTTCCTTTGCTTCTTTAATTGCCTCATCAACGAAGGCATGCGATACTGGAGTATTGATGGGACCGATTGCAACAAGCCGATCCCTCTTTTTGCCAACAAAAGTATTGTACGAATTAACAGCTTGAGCATTATAAGCGGAAAGGATAAGTTCAACGTACTGCTTTTCTTTTCTTTGAAGAATCTGCTGTTTTTCCTGCTCCCGAAAATCAACATCCACCTTGATATACTGCTCTCGCTCATACTTGCCGAGGTTAAGGATCTCAAATGCTCGAAAGTCCTTACCTGCCTGTTTCATTTCACGCTGAATCTGAATAAGTCGTTTGCGGGATGTATGAATAGCAAACCGTCCAAGGTCAGCGCCAATCCATTTACGTCCTAACTTCTCAGCAACAGCTAACGTAGTGCCGGAGCCACAAAAGAAGTCGGCGACAAGATTGTTTTCGTTAGAAGATGCGTTAATGATACGTTCGAGTAATGCTTCTGGTTTCTGTGTGGGATAATTGACTCGTTCAGAGGACATTGAATTGATAGGTGAAATATCATTCCAGAGATCTTCCAATGGATTCCCTTTTTCTTCATTCAAATATCTTTTTAGTCTTGGCATTTTCCCTGACGTAAAAACTATCAGGCCATCTTTCAGACCTTGGTCAATTTTTTCTTGAGACCAAATCCAATGTTTACCTGCGGGAGGCTCAAGAAAGCCTTTGTCACCGAATTTTCTGGCAGGACCTGAACCTTTCTGAGTAAAATCACATAATTGATAATACTTACTTAGCTTTTCTTCATATTTATTGTAATGTTTCTTAATCCGTTCTTCTGATAAAGGGATGTATTGCTGATTAAATAAATATTTATCGGTTTTACTATACAAGAATATTGTATCAATCACATTCCCAAAACTCTTACTTTGAGCTTTTGATGATCTTATTTTCTGCCAAATTACCTGATTCACGAAATTATCTCTTCCAAAGACTTCATCAAGCACAAATCTTATCGCACTATTGATCCTATAGTCACAATGTACGTAAATGCTGCCGTCATCGGATAACAACCCACACATAAGCTTTAATCGCTCATAAATCATAGCAATAAAACTATCCGCACCCCTGCCCCATGTATCCCGATAGGCAACTTCTTCAATAACTGATGGTTTTTTGGTGAAAGATTCATCTCCAATCTCAACATTCATGGAGAAATCAGCTCCCACGTCAAATGGCGGGTCAATGTAGATAAGCTTGAGTCCGCCTTGTTTTTCAATCTCCCTGCGCATAGGACCGTTTTTAAGGGAAGAAAGTATCAACTTGTTGTCGCCCCATATTAACTTATTCGTCCATCCTTTGATCTGTCTGCCGGATGTATCAAAAAGGTCATACTGTTTTTCTTTCGCTATTCGTTCCCCTCGAGGCTCATCAATATGCTCTATCGTTTGAAAAGGCAAAACAAGATTGCATACTTCCTGCGTCTTGCCATTCCACACAAGCTCAACTTCCCGTTCATCAGCAAATAGAAGGAAACGATATTTTTCAGGCAAGGGTTTGCCTTCCTGAATAAATTTTATTGCATTTCTTCTTTCATTATCTGATAATCTCATAATTTCTTTAAAAAAGGGCTATCACCATCACTCTTCCAAAAAATGCCCTGCCGGCTTTTTAAGCACCTTAGCAATTTTGACTAAGGTTTGTATGGACGGTAAAGATACCCCTGTTTCATAGCGAGAAATGCTTTTTTGTTTAGCGTCTATTTTCTTGGCAAGCTGAGTTTGGGTTAGATCAAGTTCTACGCGGGCTAATTTGATTTTTTTGCCTAATTTCTTAGTGTCCATCGGATTCCTCTCCTGTTAAAAAAATCATAAAAAAGACTTGACAGAATATACCTTTTGAGGTATAATTTAGTCATATGAAGGGATAAAACCCTTTAGTCTTACAGTTGGTAATATATACCTATTTTGGAATAAAAGCAAGAGTTTTTTATGACCGTAACATTACAAGATAAAAGAGAGATTGCTTTGGCCGCTTCGCGGCCTCGCAATGACGTTCAGTATAGTTGGCTCGATAATCCTGACGTTCAGAAACTGCTGGATGTCATTGCTTCCATTATTGCGGATGAATATATTCAGATAGCCAAGCAGAATCCTGATACGTTCTCAAACACTGGAGGTCCAAAATGAAGGTAGCAATATACGCTCGATATTCTTCTGAAAATCAAAGTGAAAAGAGTATTGATGACCAGATAAGGGTATGCAAAGACTATATAAGCGGACATGATATGTCTATCGAAGACAGGCATATTTACGTAGACGAGGCAGTTTCAGGTTCACTTATAAATCGCCCCGGTCTACAGACCCTGCAGATAGCCGCTGAGAATAAGGAATTTGAGGCTGTAGTAGTAGATGACTTATCCAGATTATCCCGCAGTAATCACCAGATGCTTACTATGGTGCTAAAATTCAACTATCTGCAGATTAAGATCGTCTCGGTTTCAGATGGCATTATTAGTGATGATGAAAATTCAAAATTAGGCATACACCTCCGCGGCCTTATGAATGAGCTGTACTTGGACGACCTTAAGAAAAAGACCATGCGCGGCCTGGAAGGCCAGAAATTAAGGGGTTTTAGCGCGGGCGAAAAGGTCTATGGCTACTATACCGAACCTGTAGGCGAATTAAAGCTAAACAAAAAAGGCCAGGCTAAATACGAAGGCAAGATTCATAAGATAAACCAGGAAGAGGCGGATATCGTCAGGAAGATATATAGGGAATTCGTGGAAGGTAAAAGCTTGAATAAGATAGTGCGACAGCTTAATCAAGATAAGATTTCCACGAAGAAAGGCCTTCCCGGAGGATGGAATATAGCAACCGTAAGTAAAATCTTGAAGAACGAGAGGTATATCGGCCGATGGGTCTGGAAAAAGTATAAAGGTATAAAAGATCCTCTCACAGGTAAAAGGAAAAGAGTCCTGTGGCCGGAAAATGAATGGATCTGCTCGGATAGAAAAGATTTGATCATAATTGATAAAGAGATATGGGAAAAGGCTCAAAAACGATGGCATTCTCTTAAAGGGACGTGGCCTGTAAGGAAAAAGGCGAAAAATACCGGCACAAAACAGCAAAGCTATATTCATACCTCCCCTTCTCATCTTTTTTCCGGGATCATGAAATGCCAATGCTGTGGCGGCGCTATTGTTCTCATAGCCGGTGCGGGAAACGGCTATTATGGATGTTTTAATGCCAAAAGAAAGACCTGCGATAATAAACTCCTGGTGCCCAGGAAGCGCTTAGAAAAAGCCATAATCTCAGATTTGAAGGAAAAGATCTTAACTTTGGAGAATCTAAGCTATGTCTATGGAAGAGTGGAAAAACTAGTCTCATCCGGCATGAATGAAGTGCCTGAACTTATAAAGAAAAAGAAGGCTGAGAACGAAAAGGCCCTGCAGGAGATACGGAATTACCTGAATTACATCAAAATGGGCAATTTCTCAAATGCTGTATCTGAGGCCCTGAAACAAGCTGAGGCCAAAAGCGAAAATCTAAAAGAAGATATAAAATCCCTGGAATTCCAACAGCAGAATACCTTTAAAGCTCCTCCAAAGGAATGGATAAAGGACCGGCTGGAGAGCCTGCATCAGACACTGGATAAGAATACCTGCTCTTCTGCCCTGGCCCTGAAACCCCTTATGGGAACCATACAGCTTGAGCCGGTCTCTGAAAGTAATGAGGATTTTTATGGGTTAGATTCCCGCTTTCGCGGGAATGACAGTGGGGATGACAATCTGGTGAGGCCTTTTAATCCCTATTATGTAGCTCACACCAAAATTCAAACCCTTGCCCTATTGGATGATAAGGACAAGGTTTCGAATTGGTCAATGTGGTGGAGGCGGCGGAAATCGAATCCGCGTCCTCTGATATCCCAAAAAGAGTCTCTACATGTTTAGTTTGCCTATTATTCTCATCTTATGTCCTCCGGCAAACGGGATAACATAAGACAAAGTTTTTTTGTGCTCCTCGCCCAACCCAAAAAAACATAAAAAGATTGGACCAGCCTGCTAACAGCGTCTATCAAGTCCCGCAGGCAGGACCTGTAGACGGGTCGCCTTTAATTAGGCAACAGCTACCGCCTCGCTAGAAGCCAAAATGACCTCTGCTTCAGCTACTGCATTGTAGTTGGCGTTTAATTTGTGCCAGGTGTTTTTCGAGGCCTCCTGACAACCTCGACATGCTGCTCTATCCAGGCCTATCTAAGTCGAAACCTTTCGCCCCCAAAATTTGCTCTGCAAATTTTGATCCCGAGCAAGTCCGCCTTAGGCGGACGCATCGAGGGACCAATCGCATATACCTTACCCCCTTTGAAATTTCTTAACCCTATCTATAACTCTTTGTGCTTCTTTACGCCTTACTGCTTCGCGTTTGTCGTATTGCTTTTTCCCTTTTGCCAGTCCTAGCTCTACTTTTGCAAAACCCTTCTTAAAATAAACCCTCAAAGGAACAAGTGCAAGTCTTTCCTGGGAAATTTTACTTATAAGATAAATTATCTCTTTTTTATGTAAAAGAAGTTTCTTAGGCCTCAGTGGGTTCTGCTCCTTCAACGTAGTATATTCGTAAGGGCTTATATGCATATGATGGAGAAAAATTTCCCCACGCTCTACCTTTGCAAATGCCTCTTTTAAACTTGCCCTTCCAGCCCTTAACGACTTCACCTCCGGACCTTTAAGTTCAAGACCTGCCTCTACAGTCTCAAGTATAAAATAATCACGTCTAGCAACCCTATTAGTAATCGTAGCATTATTCTTCATGTAACAGAGTCACTATACCAAAAAACACACTAAAAATCAAGGCGATTGACATATTAAACGAATAGAGGTATACTTCTGTTTACATAAAAGCGGGAGTGGCGGAACTGGCAGACGCGTACGCTTCAGGAGCGTATGGGCGAAAGTCCTTGTGGGTTCAACTCCCACCTTCCGCACCATTGAATACAAATCTACCTCTATTTCCACTATATTTCCACTGCCCATCAACCCTACCTCCATTCAAACAGTCTTCTTATGTCGGATTCTACTGCCTTTGGTAAATAATTACTATATTTAT
This sequence comes from Candidatus Omnitrophota bacterium, assembly GCA_018824145.1. Taxonomy (GTDB): domain Bacteria; phylum Omnitrophota; class Gorgyraeia; order Gorgyraeales; family Gorgyraeaceae; genus JAHJHC01. Next base: position 19,128 of record JAHJHC010000131.1, read on the forward strand.
CTGTTACCTTTAAACTCGAATGTCCAAGCCACTCCCTTACATTTTGCGGAGGTACTCCGCAGGCTAAAGAATAGCTCGCAAAGGTATCCCTGAACTTCTGACAGCTGCCCTTCACACCGGCCTTTATCAGGACATTCAGCATGAACCTATCAAAATGCGTTATCCCATGCCTTGTCTTCCCATAAAATACAAAATCATCTTCTTTATTAAACCTAGACTCTTCATGCCATTTCAAAAGCGTTTCCTTGGTTTCCTTCCTCAAGGGTACCTGCCTGCTCTCCTTATCCTTTGGAACAAACTCCTTTTCTGAAAGCACCCATATAATATCTTTTTCAAAATCAATATGCTTCCACTTCCGAGAGCCCATCTCTCCTTTTCGTAAACCTGCCTGTAGATCAAGTAAGAGCACTGCCCTGTCTTTTAAAGCTCTAACAGATAATATTTTCCGTATCTCATCCTGAGTATAAATATTTGGCGCTTTTCTTGAAGGCTTCGTAAGCCTTATATCTCTGGCAGGAGAAGGGATCTTATATAGCTTGTTGCACAGATTAAAAAATACCTTTATAGCCCTTAGCTCATTACAGAGACTAGACTGCTCAAGCCCATCTTGTTTCCTCTTATTAAGGTAATCATTTATATGCCTATATGTGAATTGCCTCATATTTTTAACCTCAGGATAAAAAGAAAGGAATTGAGCAATGCTTCTTTTATATCTATCCACACTACTCTCACGCATGTCTCTCCCCTTAGTCTCAAAGAACTCCTTGCGAAACTCATCCACCAGGACACTAGAAGAAACAGGGATCAGGTCAAACCTGCCAAGGGCAATCCTATCCTCGATCTCATTCCTCACCCTCTGCGCAACCTTATAGTTCCTGGATTTCGTGGAATGCTCCTTAGGCGCACCATTTTCATAATACTTAACATAATAGAACGGGCTATTATTTTTTTGGATAATACAAGCCATTAAAGAATTCTCTTCTTTTGTACAAGTTCATCCAGCTCTTCTTTTACATATTTCAATCCACCAAACTTTGCTGGTATGAGCTTCCCTAATGCCTTCCAGTTATACAAAGTTTGCGGCGAAACCCTGAGATACTCAGCTGTCTCTTTTAAAGTCATCAATGTCATTTTGTGCCTCCTTATAGCAAATACTATATTACATTTACAATATCTATGGGTAAAAAAATTTACTTCTTACCCATCAGCTCCTTTAACCTCTCTAATATATAGGGGTTTTTAATCAAGCTCTTTCCCTTCTCCCATCTATGAATAGCTGTCCAATGCACCTGTAG
>JAHJHC010000142.1 GCA_018824145.1 Candidatus Omnitrophota bacterium
GCCGTCAAGCTCGACCTGGCCGACCCGGTGGCCGTGGACGAGTTCACCGACAGCTTCATCGAGGAGCTGGCCGCTGCGCTCGGCATCGATCCGTCGCGCATCGTCGTGCTCGACGTGCAGTCGGGCAGCGTCCGTGTCCTGTTCGTCATCGCCGAGGCCGAAGACGCGGCCGAGCCCTCGTCGGCGGATCTGGCCGGGGATCTGGCCGACCTGGTGACGGCCGACCCCGACGCCCTGGCCGGCCTGGGCCCCGTGCTGTCCATCGACACGGACGCACAGGTGCCGGGTGAGGTGGCCGGTAGCCGCGTCAACGCGGCGGCCATGGTCTCCGTTGACCTGGACCAGGCGGACGGGAACCAGGCGCTGGCGGGCCTGGAGGCGTCGGGTGGGGAGAGCGTGGCGCTGGCGGTTTACGTCGCCGGCGTCAGCGACGTGACCGGGATCTCCTTCCTGGTCAGCTTCGACGCGACCCAGGTCGCCTTCGAGGCCGCCGCCCCGGGCACCGGCTCCGAGCTCGGCCTGCTCGCCACCGGTACGGACGCCGTTCCGGTGTACCAGCCGGCGCGCGTCGGCACCGGCACGGTGCAATACGGCGGCTCGCTGGTCAGTCCCTCGGCGGCCACCGCCGCGGACGGCAGCGGTCTGCTGGGGGTGCTGCGCTTCGCCACGCTGTCCGGTTACACTGGGGCCAGCCTGCGCCTGGAGAGAGTCGTGCTGACGGCGCTGGACGGCGGGCGCGACACCATCGCCGTGCGGCAGAGGGTGCTGCTGTCGGCTCCCCTCGACCTGATGGACCAGGCCAAGGGCGAGTTGTCGTTCGACTTCGATCCGAGCGACGGCGACGACGAGCTGTTCCACCTGGGCAACGTGGCCGCTGGTGAAGAGGTCACGGCCGACATCTACATCAACGACATGGCGAGCCTGACCAACTACTCGATCACCGTGCTCTACGACCCGTCACAGCTCACCTACGTCACCTTCAGCGAAGGCGACTTCCTGGGCAGCGCCGGCGGCATGGCCCTCGGATTGCCGCCGTTGCTGACCGAGACCACCATCGAGTTCGGCAGCGCCATCCTCGGCCCGACCGCAGCCACTGCCGCGACTGGCAGCGGCCTGGTCGGCCGTCTGACGTTCGTCACCACCGGCACCTTCACCGAGGCTGATCTGCTCATTACCGCCTACTCCACCAAGCCCTACGGAGGTGATCAGGTAGACGTCGAGTCGAGCATCTTCGGCCGCGTCAGCTCCGAGTCGATCGGGCCGGTCGCCGACGAGCCCACTCCCGATTTCAATGGCGACGGTGAGGTCGACTTCTTCGACTTCTTCCTCTTCGCCGACGCCTTCGGAGGGACCGATCCGGAGTTCGATCTGGACGCCAGCGGGTCGGTCGACTTCTTCGACTTCTTCATCTTCGCGGATGCCTTCGGTCAGCCGGCGGCCCGGCTGCTGAGCCGGGAACCGCTGCCCCGCAAGGACGGCGCGGTGCTGCTGCAGACGGCCTCAGGCGACGCGGCGGAAGTGGTGGTGGACCTGCTGGTTACCGGAGCGGCGTTCAGCGGCTACGGCGCCGTGATCGAGTACGACCCGGCGGCGCTTCGCTTCATCAGCGCCACGGACGCCCGAAGCGTCCTGCGCGCCGCGGGCGAGGCGCTGCTGCTGGTGCGCGACGAGGGCGACCGGGTGCTGCTGCTGGGAGGCCGGGCCGGGTCGGGTGCCGTGGCGGAGGGCCTGCTGGCCGAGCTCCGCTTCGCGCCGACGTCTCCGGAGGCCGAGGGGACGGTTCGCGTCGCGGACGCCCTGGTCCGTCGCCACGACGGACGGGTCGTTCAGCCGCGGTCCCTGGGCAGCCTGTCGGTGCAGGCGGTGCCGGCGGCGTTCGCGCTGCTGGCCAACTACCCGAACCCGTTCAACCCGTCGACGACCATCCGCTACCAGCTGCCGGCGGAGGCGAGCGTGAGGATCGACATTCACGACGCCCTGGGCCAGCGGGTGCGGGCCCTGGTCGCCGGGCGCCGCGCGGCCGGCTTCCACGCCGCTGCGTGGGACGGCCGCAACGACGCCGAC
>JAHJHC010000132.1 GCA_018824145.1 Candidatus Omnitrophota bacterium
GAAAAACTGGATGTCAGCTTAGGCAAGGTCAATTTTATTATTTCGGCACTTACCAGAAAAGGATTGATTAAACTGAGAAGATTTGTTAATTCCCGCAATAAACGGGGTTATTTGTACCTAATAACTCCTAAGGGGGTAAACGAGAAGGTTAGGATCTCAAGAGAATTCCTGAAGTATAAAATCGAAGAATATGACGCGCTAAAACAGGAAATAAAAACTCTTAAACTAAAAGTGTATGGCGGAAAAAAATAGAACAACAGCCATCTAATGATTTAAGTGAAGCGCAAAAAACGGGAATGAATGAGTATTTTTATAAAGCGGATGTTATACAGTTTTAACGCTGATGGTGGAACAGCTTAAGTTGAAAGTGAAGATTTGACCCCTTTTTTGATAAAAATATTGTTTAACTTAAGAGAGATACTTAATAATCCGGGACAAGAAAAAATATGGGAAAATGTAAAGTAAAAGTAGCTGTTCTAGGGGCCGATGGTTTTTTGGGAGCTGCTATATTTACTGTTTTGAGTGATCACTACGACACTGAAGCAATAACAAGATCTAATTATTACGAAAAGTGCGGTAAAAAATTTGATCTTTTTGTCAACGCGAATGGCAATAGCAGGAGATATTGGGCCAACAGCAACGCGTATAAAGATTTCGAAGCTTCAACCATATCTGTTTATCAAACCATGTCTGATTTTACAGTGGGGTATTATGTTTACATCTCTTCATCGGATGTGTACGCAAGCCATTGCGATAAATTAAGCACCGTTGAAGGGGCGGCCATATTTCCTGAAAAACTTTGTTCATATGGATTTCATAAATATCTTTCGGAACTGATAGTTAAAAAACATGCGGAGAAATACCTTATTCTCCGGAATTCCGCGATGGTGGGTGAAAACATGAAAAAAGGTCCTTTGTGGGATGCGCTTTGCGGAGAACCGCTTTTTGTGACATTGGACACGAAACTTCAGTTCATCAGCACTCGCGCGGTGGGGGATATTATTGTCAAACTCTTTGAAGGTGGGGTGCATAATGATACATTCAATGCCGGAGGGTCAGGTACGTTTTCATTCGCTCAGGCCGAGGATATTTTACAAAAGAAACTTGTTGTGCGTTCTGACGCAACGAGACAAATATATGAAATGAATATCTATAAACTCAGAGAAAAGTTTAACCTGAAAAGTTCTTATGATTACGTTACTGAATTTCTTACATCTTTAAATTGCCAGAGGAGCGAAAAATGAGGGAATGGACAAACCAGTATAACGCGTTCAACTCTATGAAAGCTCTTGTGTGGAGAGAACATTTCGAGGGCATTGTAAAAGGGAAATTCCTTCCCCCCGTTACCGTAGATACGGATCCGACGAACCAGTGTAATTACAGGTGCATGTGGTGTAACGCGTTTGATTACATGAAAGGAGCTAAACATACGCTTTCAGAGGCACATCTTGTAAAACTTGCTGATTTTTACAAGGAGTGGGGTGTGCGTTCTACTTGTGTAGCCGGCGGTGGAGAGCCTCTTATGAACCCGGGAACCAGCGCTCTTCTAGAGCGTTTGCAGCAGAATGGCGTAGAGGCCGGTTTAATAACCAATGGGGCGTTGATGACTGACGAGCATATTGACATTATAGCCAGAACATGTAGATGGTGTGGGTTTTCTATGGATGCAGGTACCCCGGAAACTTATGCCAAAGTCAAAGGCATACGGGATAAAAAGATGTTCCACAAAGTGGTCGAAAACATCACGAAACTGGCAAGGAAAGTAGAAGAGCTTGGAACTAAATGTGATATTGCCTATAAATATCTTTTACACCCTGTGAATGCTCATGAAATTTTCCAATCGGCAGAGATAGCTAAAGCCATAGGCGTTAGGGATTTTCATCTTCGACCGGTCGGTTGGGATAACATAGCGGTTACTAAAGATAAAGACCCGATCTCTTTCTATGATATTTTAGAGGATATAAACAAACAGATAGTATCCGCGATGAGCCTTGAGAACGGGCGTTTTCGTTTTTTTGGCATCCGTCACAAATTCGACCCATATATGGTCCGGAAGATCAATTTTTCGAAATGCTGGGCGACGCCTCTTCTTGCCACTTTTGGAGCCGATGGCAAATGTCATCTTTGCTTTGATATGCGGGGGAGAAAGGATCTCATACTTTGCGACCATGACCCTGATCCTCGCGAAATACTAAAAGCATGGGGATCAGAGTTCCATAAAAACCTTATAGCAAAAATAGATCCAAGAAACTGTCCGAGATGCACTTTCGGGCCATATAACGAGATAACCGAACAGGTATTTATGGAAGATGGCATGTGCCGCAATTTTCCATAAGGAAGACAAGTGTTACCATGCGCATTGCTATGAAGCTGGGAAACAGTAAAGAATTAGAGTCTTTGAGAGACTATGATGGTCCTTTTAGGTATTATGAACTACCGGCAAGGTTTTTGAAGAAAGAGAAAGAGTTGGTGATAGAGCTGGCGCGAAGGGGGTTGCACTTTAATATACACGGGCCTTCAATGTATAGTTGGGAAATGTCAGACCAGCTGATCGAAGACTCACGATCTTATCTTGATATGTGTGAAGAAGTAGGATGTAAAAATTTTATCCTTCACGGTTTAACCTTTCAAGATGATAGGCAAAAAATAAATGAAATCATGATGGAGACCCTATGCGTGATCAAGGATCATGCGGAAATACGGGGCATTAAATGTTTGCTTGAAAATGGATGTTTTTTTGGAAAGACTTCCAGAAAGAGTTTTGAGGTGCCTTCAGATCCGGAAGACCATGCTAATATTGCGAGAACCATTGGATTGGGCATAGTGCTTGATCTGGGGCATGCCGCGCTTTCAGCAAGATGGTACGGTAGAAAAATGAGCGAGTTTTTCTCGTCTTACAATATGAAACAATGTACGCCCGAGATAATCCATTTATCAGATAACTTCCTTGAGAGTGATGACCATATGGCTATTGGCGAGGGGGGATCCGATATTGATGATTTTCAGCGCGCTATGGATTTCTGGCCGGACAGTTTGATGACCGTTGAAAATTTTCCGGGCGAAATCCATAAAAGTCTTAAATGGTTGGCCAAGCGTGCGCAAAAAGATTATGAGATGTCGGACATTGTGGATCTCTGCAGGCTTATGAGCTGGGATTTTTAGAGGGGAAGATGAGTATTTTTGAAAACATAAAAAATGTATTAAGAGAGATACCGCTGACGTATAGATTAGGCACCAGGTATCGTGCATGGCAGCAGGCTAGGTGTATTGAAAAAGAGCAGTTGTATTATAAACGGAAAGCTAAGAGACTGGGATTGTCTGATGATTTTTCGGTAGAAGAGGTCAAAAAGAGACTTGCTGTCCGTTTGGCCAAAAGGAATATTCACCCTAAGACAATACCAGAGAAGGACTTACATATTGTCTATGCTTCCCGTCCTTTTGCCTGGGACGATCAGCATATTGTGGCAGCTTTGAAAAAGGTGGCCGATGTAGATATCTATTATTATTCAGAATACGGATTTAACTATAAAGAGTTCGGGAATATTAAAGCCAGAGATGAGATGAATGGTCATTTCGTCGATTTTATTAGGAAACTTCACGAGAAGCATCCAATAGATCTTATCTTAACTTATATGTCAGGATATCAGATAAGTCCCGAAGCCATAGGAGAGATAAATGATATGGGGATAGTTACATCCTCCTTTTTTCTGGACGATCGATTGATATTCAAAGGAAAATACGAAAATGGACATTGGGGCGGAGTTAAAGAGGTGTGCAGTGCGTACGATCTGAACCTTACACAGGCCCCGGAATCACTGGTAAAGTATTACGCAGAAGGCGGTATTGCGATGTTATGGCCTTTGGCTGCTAACGAGGACTTCTTTTATCCGCGGGATATACCTTTTCGTTATGACGTATCTTTCGTTGGCACGAATCATGGTAATAGAGAACCTTTTATTAATTATCTTCGCAAAAAAGGTATAAAAGTTGAGACTTTTGGCAAGGGATGGCCCAGTGGGTTTATCCCAAATGAAAAGGTTCCCGAGATATTTTCTTCTTCAAGGATCAATCTGAATTTCGGGGACATAGCTTATACTGATTATCAATGCGGAAAGTGTCGGGATTTCGAGATCCCCATGTGCGGAGCTCTTATGCTGACTACATATAATGAACATTTAGCCAAATATTTTAAACTGGATAGGGAAATATTTGCATTCAGGGACAAGGAAGAATGTTTGAGGCAAATACAGCGTTTGTTAAGTAATGAGGATTTATGTGAAACGGTAAGGAATGAGGCGCGAAAAAGAGCATTAAGTGAGCATACATGGGAGCATAGAATTAAATCAATTTCACAAGTTATAGGGTACTTAGGATAAGAGGCTATTTAAACGTTATAATGTATTAGGGGAGATTCATTATGTCGGCATTCAAAAAATATATACGGAAAACCCCAAAATTATATAAGTGCTGTTTATTTCTTTTTTATATGGTACGACCTTTTTCTCCAGTCAAATTTTTTAGAGTAGTGTCAGGCTATTTCAGATTCTTGATCGACCTTATAAAATATTTTAAGATGAATGGATCAGAGTCATTCGAATTGCTCAACTTGCGGCCTAGCTTAGAAGATTGGACAAGAACAACTCCAGTGGATATATATTATTTTCATCAAGATACATGGGTTGCGGGAAAAATTATCGAAAATGTTCCAGATGTTCATGTTGATATTGGTTCCACCGCTTTGTTTGTCGGCATATTATCTAAAGTAACGCGTGTTTGCAGTGTAGATATACGCCCTTTACCAGTAAGTCTTGAAAATATGTCTTGCAAGAAAGGTGATATATTGGGACTTCCTTTTAATGACGGGGAGGTTTCTTCTTTGTCTTCTCTTTGCGTGGTAGAACACATTGGACTCGGGCGGTATGGGGACCCCTTAGATCCTTTTGGGAGTTCCAAGGCAATACAAGAGGTGTCCCGTGTGCTAAAGAAAGGTGGCGACCTATATATTTCCGTTCCTATTGGAGAGAGCAGTGGAGTGTATTTTAACGCATATAGAGTATTTGATCCACATAGGTTTATTTCAATGTTCCAGGGCTTCAAGGTAATAGATACATTATTTATATTCGAGGATAGGATCTGCACGATGGAGGACTACATAAAATTAGATAAATCTCCATATTCTCAAAGGATGATAGTGGGGTGTTTTCATTTGCAGAAGGAATAGTAGCTTTAATGGGTTTGTATCACATTTGAGGATTCCGAAAAATGAATATTATTGACAAAAATATGTCTCAACCATCTCGACGAAAGGGGACGGTTGCTTTGATGGCTACAAGTTATATTTCTTTTGCATTAGTGATGGTAAAGGGGATATGTTTGGTTCCTTTATATATTAAATACATTGATTTACAGATTTATGGGGCATGGCTTGCCACAGGCAGTATTATTGCTTACTTTGGTTTGCTTCAATTTGGTATGAGCGGAGTCATCATACAAAGAGTAGCATCAGCCTATGGAGAGAAAGATTATGAACGCCTTGGTTTTATATTAGGTGCTGGGTTGCCTGTTGGCCTTTTATTAAGTTCCTTGCCAATAATACTTGGTATTATTTTAGCACCATGGGTGCCAAGTATAGTTAATATTACCGGGATTGAATCGACACAGATAAAATTGGCCTTTATCCTTGCCGCCTTTGGAACATCTTTAATGATTGCCATGTATATCGTGGGAGGAACGCTGGTTGCTCTTCAGAGACAGCTGGTTCATGGAATGTTCCTTGTCATGGGTGATATCCTTGGCGTTGTCACCACTATTGTTTTATTAACATCAGGGTATGGGATACTTGCCATACCAGCAGGCACCCTCGTATGGGCTCTCATTTCAGCTTTTGGGGATGGATTGTATCTGTTATGGTTTATGAGGAATAGATTGTCTAATGTGCGTATACGTTTCCGGAAAAGAGAACTTAAGGACATATCTATTCAATCAACCTGGCAATTTTTCGCCCGGTCTACTTCTACGATAGCCAGGCAGTCAGATAATTTAATCGTAGCCATTCTTATGGGGCCGAGTTTTTGCGTTCTTTTGACTTTAACAAAAAGAGCATCCGAAATGACTTCACGCCTGATAATGTATTTTGTAGGTTCTTTTTTTCCGGGTCTTGCTCATTTGCATGGAGAAGATGATTTAACGAAATTCAAGGAAATAACTTTGTTGTTATTTAAGGTAACATCCTTTTTTGGAATAGGGCTGATGGGATCATACCTGTTTTTTAATGACAGGTTTATGAATTTATGGGTAGGGTCAAAGTTTTTTGGTGGGTTCATGCTTACGGGATTGTTTTACATCTACGGACTTCTCTTGATTCTAGTAACTCTTTTTTATAATGTTATTTTTTCAAAAGGGGAAATAATCACTACAGCCCGGGCTAATATTGCCGAGGCTTTTGTACGTATCCCACTTTGCTTTGTTCTCGTAAAGTTTCTGGGAATAAAGGGGGCTGTTATGACCGGCATTTTAGCAATATTACCCACTACTTTCTGGATACAAGCTAAAAAGACACTCGAATTAATTAATTTTACCAGTGAGAATATTCTAAACATAATGAGAACATTAATTTTGCAAATATTAACTTCACTGATAATAGGGTTTATCCTGAGAGGTTTTTGGAATCCAGTGGGGGTGGTAGAATTTATTTATTGCGCAGCGCTGTATTTAATCATGGTTTTTTCAGTGTGTATATTTTTTGACAAGGAGTTGCTTCTGATTGTATTGAACACGACAAAAAGGTTCTTAAGGAAATATAAAAAAAAGGAAGAAGCAAAGGCAAGCATTGGCCTGTAAGCTTCTGTCGAGGAAGGTGCCGAATGGTAAAGATGAGATCATTAAAACATTTTTTAATCACGTATCTCGCTGTATTGCCGGAAATATTGAAAGGCATGCTTAATATTTTTAAGCCGAAGAGTATCCAAAAATTCGTTCATGATATTTTGAACATGAAAGATTTGCAAAAAGATTGTCACTGTCTTCAATCGCGGAATATTTCAGAGGTGATGGGACCCAAAAATACTGATGATATTAATATAAAGATTGGATATAACGAAGGCAGAAAAGGCGGAACACATAATATGAAGGAGATCGCTGTTCTTGCCTATGTGTGTAAGACGATCGATCCTAAGCTTATTTTTGAATTTGGGACATTTACTGGTTCTACAACGCGAAATTTTGCTCTAAATACATCTTCAGACGCTAAGATTATAACCCTGGATCTTCCTGATGAGAAAACTGAACATGTTGTTGGAGAAGATTTTTTAGGAACGCTCGAACAGGATAAGATCCAAATTATTTCAGGGAGCTCTAAAGATTATGACTTTTCAGAATGGCACAACAAGTGCGATCTCGTCTGGGTCGATGCCTGTCATGACTATGATTACGTTGTTGCCGATACAGAAAATGCATTTAAGATAGCTAAACCGGGGGGGTATATTTTATGGCATGATTATCGTCCTACAGCCTGGTGGTCTGATGTTACGCGTCATTTAAGAGAAATGAAAGATTCATGGCCCGATCTCTTACATATTAAAGGGACTACGATCGCAATACTGCGGAAATATAGGGGATAAACAATATTTATTATTTAGCGCTAGCGAGGAATCTGGAAAATGTTGAACTTGAATAGAATTAAGAACCTTTTTTTTAAATACACACGATTTAATGAAAATAATCGTTATAAGTGGATCGCAGACCAGGCTTCACTTATCTCCGATGGAGCAAAGGTATTGGATGCAGGAGCCGGAGCTTGTCGGTACAGCTCTTTATTTGATCATTGCGATTACAAAACACAGGATTTCTGTCAATCGACGCATATACAATATAGAAAAATAGATTATGTCTGTGATGTCAGTTCCATTCCGGTCGATAATGATGCTTTCGATGTTGTTTTATGTGCGGAAGTCCTGGAACATGTATCAGAACCTATAAAGGTGGTCCAGGAGTTTTCCAGAATACTTAAAAAGAACGGAAAACTGTTGATCACAGCCCCTCTCGGATGTGGGGTCCATATGCAGCCGCATATTTTCTATGGTGGTTTTACTCCGTTTTGGTATGAAAAGTTTCTGTCAGAGTGCGGCTTCGGTAATATTAAAGTTATGCCAAATGGTGGGTTTTTTGAACAATACACACAGGAATCGGTAAGGTTTTGGAATTTTATTTTTCCCAAGAGCAGAAGCAGGATCAAAAAGATATTATGGTTTCCTTTTGAGGCTATCTCAGCCCTGTATTTTTGTATGATTTTACCTATTTGGGGCCATTTTTTAAGGGATCTGGATGAAGAAAAAAGGTTTACTGTCGGATATTTTGTAGAGGCTGTAAAAAAATGAGAACACTTGAACATATGCTTAAAACTAAAAATAACGTTCAAGGGGCTGCATTAGAGCTTCTGGCTCTTAATCTAACGGGCTCGCTTGTCAGGGAAGACGATATCTTCAACTCTTATATTGAAGAGAATCGGGCTGTAATACTGGATTATAAAGATGCGTATGAGTCTAACGATCATTTTGATACAAATAAGATCTACAATTACCTGGAAGGACATATTTTAAGAAAGGTAAAGAATAAACTGCCGGTTGTGTTCCTGAGCGGTGGGGTTGACAGTGCCTTGATCGCATTAGTTCTTAAAAAAAACAATATAGATTTTATGAATTTTTCGTACATACTTTCTGAAAACGATGCGGCATATGAGAGAATAAGGTATGTCGAGCATAAACTGGGAATCAAGAGCGAGATCTTCGTTTTTGACAGGGATAGGGTAGCCAGGATTTCGAAGGATTATTTCTCGTATTATGATTCTCCAATTCTGGACGGATCTGCGCTGGTTACTTGTGATCTGTGCTGTGAGACTTTGAAAAATATCTCAGCGAAGAAAGATCTGATATTTATAGACGGCACAGGGGCCGATGCCTTGTACGGGTTTTCAGGCAATACGGTCAGAGAAGCCCTTAAAGAGAGATTGATCTATTTATTCTCAAATAAATTTACAGATCAGTTGAAATTTAAAGGTTATATATTAAATGTTCTGACATCATTGATAGCAAGACAACATAGGCATCTTCCGTGTAAAAACTATGTTTTTCCAAAAATTATAAAAAAAGAGGCAAAAGACTTTATTCGCAGGAATCCCGAGGTCTTGTTTAATCCGGTATATGACCCAGGACACAGCTATTATACAAAAAACATGTTATCGGATCTCTATGATTTTTCGATTAAACAAATGTGTTACAAGACGTATGCTCCAATTGTAAAAAGCGGACACGATATTATGTACCCTTTTCTTTCTAGTGAATTGATGCATTACGCGTTCGGTCTGTCGAATAAGATAAAGACCCAACCGAGTCTGAAACAGCCGCTAAAATCTATATTGATCCAGGAAGGGTTTGATGAGAGATTTGTATATGCACATAAGAGAGGTTTTGGATTTGATCTTTATGGGATATTTGATTTTAGTTTCATTAAAAGCAATTACGGACTACTCCGTGAAACCGGGATATTTAATGATGATTTTGATGTTTTTTTGACCCACGCAATGGAATGCGGCGATAAAAGATATTCGTGGAGCATATATGGAATTTTTATGTCTATATTGTATTTAACAAAATATTACAAGGTGAGTGGAGGTAAAAGTGCAGCATAGTTCTTCAGGGGATGATATTCAGTTCAGGGTACCCCTTATTGCAAAGCTTCTATATGTTTTAACCTCCGGGTTTACTGAGCAAAATTTTCTAGGAAATGCGTCAATTCCTTTTTTGTTAAAAATCTGCCCAAAAAAACATAGAAGGAATCTAGCATTGAGGCTTCTTGGAATAAGCCCACATTATTTTATTTACCAGTGGTCTACTAAATATGATCAAACCTTGTCTCGTAGGGAAATACTGGAATTAGAATACAAACGGAATTTAGCTTCGCGAAAAGAAATATGTGAAAAGTTGTTACGGCAACACATGAGACCGCATATGACCGTATTGGATTTTGGCTGTGGCCCAGGGTATCTTGCTAAAGAGGTTTCAAAGTATGTCAAAAAGGTTTTAGCAATAGATATTTCTTGTGGAGTGATTGCTTGCGCAAAAGAACTCAATAATGATGATAATGTTCAGTATCTTACCAGTCTAAGAGACAGCCCGTATCTTGTAGATGGGGCATGTGTAGATTTGGTTTATTCCTTTGCTGTAGTGCAGCATTTGAGTGACGAATTGTTTGAGGAAATGTTAAAAGATATATTTTACCTAGTAAAACCTCAGGGGAGAGTTATTTGCCATGTGGCGATAGATGATGGTTCCCAGCCGGGAATAGAACAAAAAAAAAGCTTACATATTGAGAAATTCATACGCGACAGGTATGCACTTAGAATGGTTCGCAGGCCAGTAAAAAATATAATTAAAAAAATAATGACTGCTGGATTCAAGGACCCTTCGGTTCTGGAAATTAAACAGTTAGCCGAGATTGAGGATACTATAGCCAAACAGCATTTATTCGTATTTTCCAAGCCATAGGGGCTTTGGAATGAGCATAAAAGATGGTTACGGAATTTCTGATAAATTTGATGTGTGCGGAATTTACAACTTTTAAATCGTAAAAATGCGAGGAAGGGGATAGCACTATAATGAGTGAAGAAGTATATTTTTTAAAAGAAAAATATGTCAAGCGAACAGGGCATATGTACAATGTTTATTTGAAAGGCTGGCTCCCCGCTGATAAATCCGCATCTTTGGTTGATGTGGGCTGTGGCAATGGAACACTTATACGTATTTTAAAACGGGCTGGCTACAAGGATATCCAAGGTGTAGATAGCAATAAGTGTAAAGTTGAAATATCCCGGAAGGAGGAAGCAAGGATAGTAGAGTCTGATGCCGTGATTTTCTTGCAGGATAAATCCGAATCGTTTGATTTGATCTTAGCTATGGATCTCATTGAGCATTTAAAAAAAGAGAGAATTCGTTCTTTTCTCCAAGCTTGTTTTAGTGCATTAAAAAAGAACGGACGGTTGGTATTGCAAACGCCTAACGCAGAAAGTCCATGGGGGATGACATGTGTATATGGAGATTTTACGCATGAAACTATTTTTAGTCCACTTTGGTTGAAAGAACTTTTGGAATTAGCTGGCTTCGTAAATATTGAGTTGAGGCCAACGGGACCAGTAGTTCATGGTGCTTTATCCTTAGTAAGGTTTTTTGTCTGGAAAATTATTTGGTTTTTTCTAGCGATATGGAATATTGCGGAAAAAGGTGATATTGGAGGCGGTATCTATACAAGGGTATTTATGGTTTCAGGTACAAAGGAGACCGGGTAGATCATGCGTGTTATTTACGTAGGGACATCTTTTTTCGGAGGGACTTGTCTTCAGCGTATGCAGGGGATGAAAGATCTGGGGCATGAAGTTACGCTTGTAGATACACAGCCAGTTAGCGTCCGAAAAACGGAAAAACAGATATTTTATCGAATAAAGAGGAAAATATTTGGACCCACGGACCTGGCAGGCATAAATCAGCAGATTATACGTTTGATAGAAAAAGATACGTACGATATTTTATGGGCAGATAAGGGTTTGACAGTAAAGCCAGATACATTGAGATGCATTAAAAAAATATCACCGAAGATTGTAACTGTCAGTTATTCTCCGGATGATATGTTGAATCCGGATAATATTTCAAAACAGTATATTGAGTGTGTTGGTCTGTATGATGTACATGTAACGGCCAACAGTCATAATGTGGAAGAAATAAAAGGGTGGGGGGCAAATGACGTATATTTCCTCGGAAGAGGTTTTTGTCCGCACACACACAGGCCTGTTGTGGTGCCAGATCCGGAAAAGGAAGCATTGGGAGGACCGGTCGGGTTTATCGGGCATTTCGAAAAAGAACGAGCTGATTCTATAACTTTTTTAGCGAAAAATGGAATAAGGATCAAGATATGGGGAAATTGGCCTAACGATTGGGCAAAAAAAATGGGGTTAAAAACAGTTGAAGTGATGGGGAAAAGGTTGTGGCGTGAAGACCTGGTGCGCGGAATTTGTTCGTTTGATATAAACTTGAATTTTTTGCGTAAGGCTAATAGGGATCAGCAGACTACGCGTAGTGTTGCTATTCCTGCTTGCAGGAGGTTTATGCTGGCAGAAAGAAGCCAGGAGCATTTATCCATGTTTAGAGAAGGTATTGAAGCAGAATTCTTTGAGACAAATGAGGAGTTATTGAGAAAAGTGCAGTATTATCTTGAGCATAAAGAAGAACGCAGAACGATAGCTGAAGCTGGTTATAAACGATGTATGAAGAGTGGGTACAGCAACCAAGAAAGATTAAAACATATGTTTAGGACTATCTTTCCAGGGGGAGATAGATACTAGGCTGTATTATCTGGATAAGGAAAAATGAAACTAGAAATAATTTTTTTGTGTATGGTTTCAATTATTATGTGGGGATTAATCTGGTATAGAGGATGTTCCAGTAATCCACTGAGATGGGCTGCGCCTATAAGTTTGTTTGCACTAGGTATTTTCTTCTATTATCTTATCCCGCCGCTTTACTGGCAGTTCCGAGAATGGACTTATATGGTCCCACCGTATTTTGAAGGTTTGCCGCTTGTTTTAAAAAGTACTTTAGTTTTAGGGATACCGTTTCTTGTGTTTACGTTTCATAGGCAAAAAAAAGTACGAGCTTGGAGCAACGAAGTTCACCTTCCGATACAAAGGGCGGGCACTCTATTGTGGGTATTTGTTGTTCCTGCTGTGATAGGGATTACATGGCGTAGTTATTTGGTAACATTGGGGTGGCAGTCTAGAATGGGGTATGGGATGCCAAGTATAATGGGGTCGTGGGACCTTGCAATGATTTTTTACAATTTTACATATTATGTTCCTGTCGTCTGTTTTATTCTGATATTGTGCGGGGATAAAAAACAGCGTAGAGTCGGGGAGATCTTATGGGTAATTGAAGGAATTCTAAGAGTTTTTATATTTTCGAGGTCTGGACTTATGCGTTATATGTTCCTTTCATTTTTATTGTGGACATTAATGGGATTCAAGATGACTCTTAAAAGAATAAGTTTTGCACTGATAGCAGTAGTATTTATTTTATCGGTTATAGGAGGAATTCAGTTCATAATGGGAGATTATACGGCCGACGGCACGAAAAAGTTTCTATCACCTGATGCTGTAATAGAGATGCTAAGAGTGGGGGCAACAAGATACTATTCAAGTGAGATAATAGGTTCACATATAAGCACAGAACAGAATTTTTTATTGAAAAGTTTAGATGATGCAATGTACAGGATGTATGATGCACGATCGGCATCTGCAGTAATGATGTGTGTACCCGCGACTATTCCTTTTTATTACGGAAAGACCTTTAAACATGTTCTCTACAGTTTTATTCCGAGGTATTTCTGGCCTGAAAAACCTAATCTAGGAAGTATTCACAGTATAACGGATCAAGCCATGTATCCGGAGAAGCATAATCCCCTTGGCACAATAGCCGAATTATATTTAAATTACGGGTATGTCGGGGTTTTTTTGGGGGGGATCTTATTCCTCATAATATGCCGGTTTTTGGATTTTCTTATATGTTATAGAAGTAGTAGCATGTGGGCTGTCTTCTTAAGCACGTATCCGATATTTGCCGAACAGCTCATATATGCGAGCAATAACGCTAACCACAGAATATGTGAAATATTGAGAGGGATGTTGGTCTTGTTATTGATGATGATAATGATGTGGTTTATAAGAAAACATACTAAAGAAAGATTATAAGATTGAAAATTCAACATAATAAAGTTGAAAGATGAAAAAAAGGATCACTTTGTGGAATAGAATTATATTATTTCGCCAGAGTCGTATCGGAGACACACTGGTAACTTTTCCTCTTATTGAAGCATTGCATAAATTGTATCCCGATACCCAATTGATTTATTGTACTCAACATTTTGAAGCAGATAAACACTTGCAGGGCCATGATGTCGCCAGGATGAGTCCCTATGTTGATAAAGTTGTTACCTATGCTTTTAGAGATTCTATTCTCGAAAAATATTTTAAATTAAAAAAAGATCTAAAAGTACACAAACACGACTTATTGATTTATTTACCATATAGCCGCGTTCAACGGTATCAGGTAATAAGGGACTGGCTTTTTTTTAGAGCATTAAATTTCAAAAATATGGTTTGTTTCAAAGAAACATGGGACTGGACTTATGTGTATGAAAGAAAAGATCGAGAGTTACCTATGGAGTCCGATAGGATGTTGGATTTTGTTCGTTCATCGGGTATTCCGGTAGAGTTTTCAGGAACTTGTTCGGTGGATTGTGATAAACAATGGGCTGAACTAAAATGGAATGAGTGGGGTCTTAATGGCAACAAAGTACTAGCTATTTGCCCGGGCAGCAGAATGTCGGCTAAACGCTGGCCGATCGAGTGTTACATTGAACTCGGGCAACGATGGCATGCACTTACTGGAATGGCATTAGTTATTATTGGCGGGCCTGAAGAAACAGTGATGGCAAAAGAGATAATCAGTCACTGGCCTGGATATGGCTTTTCTGCCTGTGGAGCGGATCTCAGACAAACCGCTGCTATCCTATCCCGGGTGCGGGCTTATTGTGGTAATGATACCGGGGCTATGCACCTTGCAGCAATTTTAGGCATACCGTGTTTAGCTGTTTTTTCTTCACGGGAACCTGCCAGTCTATGGCATCCAATAGGAAAAAATCATATCGTTTTGAGGGAAGAGGTTGATTGCAGACACTGTAATCTTGAAGATTGTCATACATCACCACCGTTATGCCTTGATAAGATTTCAGTAGAAATGGTGTTGGATGGATTGGGTAAAGTTTGTAGAATTCAATAAGAGGATAAAACAAATGAGGCTCAAACCGAAAGTATTATTATTGCACAGTACTGTTTCACCTTATAGACTTCCTTTGTTTGAGGCGGTGGCCAAAAAAGAGGATCTAATGGTCTATTATTGTGAGTACAAGCCCATGCGTCGGAAATGGCATGTTCCGTTGAATGAATATACATTTCAAAACAGGATCCTGAGGTGTATTAAACTTGGTCCTTTTATGATAAATCCCACTTTGCCTTTTATTTTGTTGTTTCGGCGCTATGATGTGTATATTTTAGGTGAAGATCAAAGAATATTTTTTTCGAAAATCATAACTTTTTTAATAGCTAAAATATTTAAAAAACCCGTTATTCTTTGGGTGGGGTCGGCTGATGACAATTATTATGAAAAATATAAAAAGATGGTTGATAGATATTTTCTTAGGCCGATCAGTAAATTTTATTATCGTTTTGCAGATGCCTTTATCGCTTACGGCGAAAAAACGAGAAAATACTTATTAGGAGTAGGCATTCCAGTAGAAAAAATATATATGGGCACTCAGGCGATATGTGAAAAACAGCTGATGAAAAATACTGTTGACGGATTGGACAATGAACCGTTTTTTGATGGGAAAAAAGTTATACTTTGTATCAGTTATTTTGACCGGCGCAAAGGGATAGACGATTTGATAGAAGCCTACAAAAGGATAGACCGTAACGACACCGTTTTGATCATAGCCGGAGCTGGAGGAGAAGAAGAGAGATTAAGGTTAATTGCTTCAAATAGAAAAGACATTGTCTTTCCTGGATATTTAGAGCATCGTAAGCAGGCCTATTATTCGCTGGCAGATATCTTTGTCTTACCGACACATAGTGATGCTTGGGGTCTTACTGTCAATGAGGCGATGATGTTTGGGGTGCCGGTTATAACCACAGACCAGGCAGGTTGTTCACAGGAGTTGATAGACGGTAACGGATTTGTGATCAGATCAGGTGACATGGTGAAGTTGAAGGAGGTCTTGGAAAAGCTTTTGAATGATGATGACCTTCGACATGAGATGGGGGCGCGATCCAAGGAAATTATAAGAAAATATACTATTGAGAATGCCAGAAAAACATTTATAAGTGCAATAAGCCATGCTTTAAATATTAAGGCAGACAAGAGGCGAATATGATACTACCCTTTAATAAATTAGACATTTCAATAAAGGATCTTGTATTAGAGGTCGAGAGTGGACACAGGCCAAGTTATTGTTCAGATGTACTGTGTGATAAGTACCTTACAGAGAAAGAACGCGGCGGGACGCTAAAGAAAGATCGTCTTTTTTTCCTTGCAGATTGTGAAAGTCTTCCTTTTAAGGATAAAGCATTTGATTACACAATTTGTTGTCAAGTGTTCGAGCATGTTCAAGATCTGGCAAAGTGTTGTGAAGAACTTAGTAGAGTAAGCAAAAAGGGGTATATTGAGACACCATCTCTATTTTGGAAAAAACTACATCCTACTAGAAAATATCACCGATGGTTTATTCTCTTAATAAATAATACTTTAATTTTTTACAACAAAGACAAATGTGAACAAAATTCTGTGTTTGGAAAGCTTTTTGAAATCATGTATTCCAATTCCTTAGAATATCATTTGTTTTTTCAAGCATATCGAAATCTTTTTAAAATAAGATATGAATGGCGAGACCGGATAAACTATGTGGTTAATCCGGGAGAAGAGTATTTTCGATCTTTTTTCTTAAAACCATGGGGGATAAAAGAATATCGCAATTTTTACCCAGAACGATCATTTAATAAGCAGGCAGCTGATTTTCTAGGAAATCTTTTTTCAACTAGTCTATTACTCGTGCTCAGGAAGCCGAGGGAATGTATGGGTAGGGTGCTAAAAGAATATAAGAAAAGAACGACTAAGATTGACACGGAAAGTATCCTCTTCTGCCCTTACTGCAAGGGACATATTAAAATAGCTGCAGAGCAAATAAAATGTCTAAAATGTGATGCTATTTTTGTATATAGAAATGGAGTGCCAGATATGGTTCCCGAAAATTATAGAAAGCGTAGTTATGAAAAACATGTTGATTATAGCTGATGACGTTTATTGAAGAATTATGAAAATCCTACTGTGCTCTTTATATCGTCCCTCAGGGCAAGACGGCGTCTCTAATTCTACAAGGCAACTTGTTTCTGCTCTTAAAGTAACGGGTGTAGACATAACAGTATATACCACTAATTGGGGCTGGGCCAAAGAAGAGATGGTCAATCAGCAATCTGCGAAGTTAAAAATTTTTAAGGCATTATTAAATAACAATTTTGATTGTTCTTTAAAAATGATTCGGCATTTTTATAAAACATGTAGCAATTATGATTTAGTGCACTTTAATAGCATATATTCATTATCGACAGTTTTAGGCGCGTATTTTTGTAGAAAATATAAAATTCCATATATAGTTTGTCCTCAGGGCAACTTTATACCATCATCTGTTGATAATTATAGAGGGATACGTAGTGTTGGCAAGAAATTGTGGTTTTTTAAAATATTTTCCCGCAAAGCGTTGCTTCATGCAGACAAGGTAGTTTGCAATAGTGAATTGGAGATGAAGATGCTTTGTAACCATATAGGTGCAGATAACATTGCATCTATTAATAATGGTTTGGATGTTGAACCTTACCGCTTAGGTGTAGATGAGGGGATCATAAAAGAAGAACTTGGTATAGAGGGAGGAAAGCCAATATTTCTGTTTTTGGGACGTCTTGCTGAGGAAAAAGCGATACCGTTTCTATTAGATGTTTGGGGATATGTAACGAAAAAAATGCCACAAGCTGTTTTAGTTATAGGTGGCTCAAGTGAGCATGGTTCTTTTGAAAAAATTAAAAGAAGAGTCCAGCATCTTGCTAACCCCGAAACTATTTTGTTGCCCGGGGTGATAAGGGGTGATCTCAAGAAAGCATTACTTCGAAAAAGTAAATGTGTGCTCCTGCCATCTTATTTTGAAAGCTTCGGGATTATCGTACTGGAGGCTTTAATTTCTGGCACGCCGGTGATAGCAAGTACAGGAACGCCATGGAAAGGTTTAGAGGAAAACCATTTTGGTAAGTGGTTACCATGGGATATAAAGGCATGGGGAGAAGCGATGTTAGATATTTCGGTAGACAAGTCATACCATGACGAGAATTTTTCTAAACGTAGCAAGCAATGGGTAAATGAAAATTTTAACTGGCAAAATATTGCTGATAAATATAGCAATTTGTATGAGGAGATTGCAAAAAAGCGCGAAAAAAATGATGCGATTTAAAAAAGTTTTATTAATTACTCCACCTGTTAAAACAGAACTAGGGCCAGTCCGTCCGAATATCGGTTTGGGGTATCTGGCTCAAGTACTGTTGGAAAATGATATCAGCTATGACGTTTTGGACATGCTTTTAGGTTATACATTTGATGACTTAAAGAGTAAGATCGATGAGTTCAGGCCGGATCTGGTGGGGGTAAATCTTTTTAGCAATAAGTACAAGATAGCGTACAAAACCATAGAAGATATAAAGAAAAATTTTCCTTCAATTAAAGTGGCAGTTGGAGGTCCTCATGTTTCATGTTTAAGAAGCAAGGTACTCTTGGACTGCCCATCTATCGATTATGGTGTCGTTTTGGAGGGGGAAGACGCACTTTTAGAACTTTGTAAAGGCGAAAAGTTAAAAGGAATCGGAAATCTGATATATCGGGAAAACGGGGAGATCGTCGAAAATAATATCCGAAAATTTGTGCAAGACCTGGATTCAATCCCCATTCCCAGGTATGAAAACTTTGAGATAGATAAGTACATCAACGAGAAATCATTGATTTCTTCCAGAGGGTGCCCTTATGACTGTACCTATTGTGCTGTCAAAGTAGTCAGTGGAAAGGAAGTCAGGCTGAGAAGCCCTAAAAATGTGATAGATGAAGTCGAACATTGGTATGAGCAGGGCTACAGACAATTTAGCCTCCAGGATGATAATTTTAATCTTAATAAAGAGAGAGTTTATAGCATCTGTGATGAGATCGAGGGAAGAGGCTTTAAGAATATTTTCTTTCGGTGTGCGGGAGCGAGAGCAGATCGACTGGACCGCGATGTGTTGGAGAGAATGCGGCAGGTAGGATTCAAGACTATTGCCATCGGGGTTGAAGTAGGAAACGACAAGATGCTGAAGATTATAAAAAAGGGTGAAAAGTTCGAAGATATCGACAGAAGTGTAAAAAACGCATGTGATCTGGGATTTGATGTTTATCTGAATTTTCTTGCAGGAGTTCCATATGAAACTGTTTCCGATATTCAGGATTCAATAGACTTTGCATTGAAATACCCTGTTTTTTACGCGGAATGGTCTAATATAATCCCGTATCCCGGGACTGAACTTTATGACTGGTTGTCTGAGAAAGGTTATTTATTAAAAGAGGCAGATGAATACCTGAACGATAACTCTACGACCTCTGATGTCCCTGTTTTTGAGACACCGGAACTGTCGTTTAAAATGCGCAAGAAGATTTTGCTTCTATTGAAGAAGATCAGGAGAAAGGTCTTAAGAAGGGGCATAATGCGGCGTCTTGAACAGCGGGGGGTACCCCGAGGGATAAGGCACGGCATCGCTTATATGGCGTCATTGGATCTTTTTATGAAATTTTTGTTTCAAAACAAGATCCGGCGTTTGGCGGATTCAATAAGATTTAGTTTGTACATGAAGAAAAAGGCTTAAGATGAAAAATCTACCTTCTGTTACAGTAATTATTCCATGTCTTAATGAAAAGGATTTTATCGGCAATTGTCTCGATTCGGTTATTGCCAACGATTATCCAAAAGATGTGTTAGAGGTTTTGGTGATAGATGGGATAAGTAAGGATGGAACAAGAGAAATTTTGCAGGAATACGCTGAAAAGTATCCTTTTGTCAGCATGCTGGAAAATCACAAGAGTATAACGCCCGCGGCGCTGAATGTCGGGGTCAGACACGCGAAAGGTGAGATCATCGTGAGGATGGATGCACACAGCACTTACGAAGGAAGTTATATATCGAAATGTGTCAGATATTTGGATGAATACAAGGCTGATAATGTGGGCGGGATATGGGTTACTGTAGCGAGGAATGGTTCCTTGATAGCTAAGGCCATTACGATTTCTTTATCACATACATTCGGCGTAGGGAATGCTTATTACAGGGTAGGAAGGCCTAAAGAACCAATGTGGGTAGATACGGTTCCCTTCGGCTGTTACCGTAAAGATATTTTTAATAAGGTCGGTTTTTTTGATGAGACAGTTCCGAGAAATGAGGATATCGAGTTTAATGCAAGGCTGAGAAAATCAGGAGGAAAAATATTACTGGTTCCGGATATAGCCATCAATTACTATGCGCGAACCGATCTCAAACAATTTATTAGACATAATTTTGATAATGGATTAAAGGTAACCTATCCATTTAATCTGCACAGGATGATCTTTTCCTGGAGGCATTTGATTCCCTTTATTTTTGTTGTTAGTTTATTTGTGTCTTTAGGAGTATGGTGGTTGTCATGTCCGTTTGGCGTCACGTGCTTAATGGGTCTATCTATGTTTTTATCTATAGTCGGAGTGTATTTACTGGTTAATTCTTATTTTTCTGTAAAGGTCGCAATAAGGGAGAAGGACCTAAAAATTCTTTTTCTTGTACCTGTTGTGTTTGCACTGCTGCACTTAAGCTATGGCACAGGGTCAGTTTGCGGATTATTAAAATGTTTATTTAGAAGAAGAAACGATTCTCAAGTAGTTTAGGAAGTACGGATGATTGAAGAAAAACACGTTGATTACTACAGCATAACGGAAACCCCTGGATTGGGGGCTACAAAAGAGCAGGCTCAAAGACTATATCAAAGATATCGTTTCGCCAAAAGTTTTGTCAAAGGGAAAGAAGTCCTTGAGGTGGCATGTGGAAGTGGAATGGGTCTTGCCTATCTGGCTGAGGAGGCCGCGGGCGTGATCGGTGGTGATATTGATGAGAAAAACGTTTCTTTGGCCAAAAAACACCTAAAGGATAATAAAAAAATAGATATCCGTCTGATGAACGCGCATGATATTGGTCTGCCCGATGAGAGCGTAGACCTGGTGATTCTTTTTGAGGCGATATACTATCTTCGGGACCCGAAAAAATTCATAGAAGAGGTTTGTAGAGTATTAAGGAAAGACGGCAGTATTATTATGTGTAGTGTAAATAAAGACTGGGAAGATTTTCATCCGTCGCCGTATACTTACAGGTATTTTTCGGTTCCTGAACTTAAGGGTTTGTTGAAGAGCAGGTTCACGGGCGTAAATTTTTACGGAGGATTTCCGGTCAGCAAAGAGGGGGTAAAAGACAGGACGGTCTCATGTATCAAACGGGTTGCTCTTAAATTCAACTTTATCCCAGGCAGTTTGAAAGCGAGGTCTTATCTTAAAAGAATATTTATTGGAGAGTTAACCCCTTTACCGAAAGACATTTACTCTGACATGGCTGCCTTTGATGAACCGTGTGAAATAATGGATGGCCAGGTAAATAAGGATTATAAAATAATCTATGCGGTTGCGAATAAACCAAGATCAAGATAGAGATATTATATGAGTGCGCCGAGAAAAGTTCATGCTATCCAGTTAGTGAAAATCCAACCTGAGGAAAGGATAGCGCCCGCCTCAGAACTGAACCTTGCACCCAGTTCGGTAACGAACTGTCGTGAAGCCAAGGGAATGGGATGCTGGGCCGCAACGCAAGTGAAGGGATTGAGCTCCGAAATTATCATCGTCTCGGTGGTCGATACTGTTCATATAGTAGAAGACAGAATTCTCATAACCGCTAAGCGAGGTTATGCGAGCCCGACGGAGTCTGAGACCGTGGCACGGTATCAAAAGGATAGTATGGGAACTCGGGAGACCCATGGCATTCTCCATAAAGGGGGTACGAATTAACAAGCCTAAGAAGGGTAAGTTGGTTCAGAAGGTGTCATGGGAGTCGGACCAGCGCATAGTAGTGATGAAGCGGGGTAATTCCCGTGGAGCGAAGGGGCTGGCAGGAGAACCGATGGAACAAGGACACATCTGCCAGGCACAGACTTGGGCAAAAGATGAAAACAAAATTGTATCCAAAACCTACAATAGGGAGGCGCTCTTGAAGAGCCGTGTGAGGGAAAACCTCAAGCACGGTTCTGTGAGGGGGTTCATAGCGTTCTCTGATGAGAGCAATCTCAGGAGGTGGCTATGAACTCTACTCGACAAAGAAAAACAAGAACTTACGAGATAATAAAAAGGATTTTTGATATAATAAGTTCCTTGATTGCGTTGATCGTGCTTAGCCCTTTGTTGGGGGGTACCGCTATCATAATTAAGCTGGATTCGCCGGGACCTGTTTTTTACCGTGGGATAAGGGTTGGCAAGCGCGGCAGGCTTTTTTCGACTTTCAAGTTCAGGACCATGGTCGTTGATGCTGAAAAAAAAGGGGGGGCATCCACAGCAGATGATGATCCAAGGATCACAGATGTCGGGAAAATATTAAGAAAATACAAGTTGGATGAGATGCCTCAACTTTTTGACGTATTAAGAGGGACTATGAGCATAGTCGGTCCAAGGCCCGAAGTTAAGCATTATGTGGATATGTTCACCGAAGAAGAAAAAGTTATACTTACTGTAAGGCCGGGAATAACCGATTGGGCAACGCTCTGGAATCCCGATGAAGGGGTAATTCTTGCCGGAAGTGAGGACCCGGAAAAGACATATATGGAGGAAATAAGGCCGGAGAAAATACGACTTCAGCTTAAGTATGTAAAAGAACAGTCGCTTAGAAACGATATGAAAATAATTTTCGATACTGTTAAAACGGTTATTATGAAATAAATACGGGAAAAGATATGGAAAAATATAGCAGGGATCTTCTATGTAAATTGTATACGATGATGCTCCGTATTCGTCTTTGCGAAGAAAGTTTTGTGGAGCCTATTGTAAATAGTGATGTACGGTGTCCGGTGCATCTTTATTCAGGTGAAGAAGCTGTAGCAGCGGGTGTGTGTGCTTCTCTCGATAAGAAAGATTACATCTTTGGGACTCATCGTTCTCACGGCCATTATCTGGCAAAAGGCGGTTGTATGAAGGAGCTTGTGGCGGAGATATATGGCAAGAAAACCGGTAGTTCCGGCGGCAGGGGAGGTTCTATGCATCTTATAGATCCTGATAGGGGCATGATGGGTGCTGCTCCTATAGTCGCAGGAACGATCGCATTGGCTCTTGGAGCGTCTTTGGCTTCCAGCATAAGAAAAGATAACAGGGTGACGGTCAGTTTTTTCGGAGACGGCGCTACAGGGGAAGGAGTGTTATATGAGTCGTTAAATTTTGCGGCGCTCAAAAAACTGCCTATCATTTTTGTATGCGAGAACAACCTCTATTCTACACATATGTCGATAGATGAGATCAGGCCGAACAGGGATATCTATAAGGTCGGGGAACCTTTTGGTATTAAGAGTTATAGGTGTGACGGTAATGATGTCCTTGCGGTCTATGATATTTCGAAAGAAGCCGTTACTTCGTGCAGAAAGGGAGAAGGACCTGTGTTCCTGGAATTTTTGACATACCGGATGCGGGGACATGTCGGACCGAATGATAATATACAGGGTTCGCGCACAGATATACGGCCAAAAGAAGAGGTGCAAGAATGGAGAGAAAGAGATCCGATAGTAGTATTTGAAAAATATCTGGTAAAAAACGGGGTTTTTAAAGAAGATGAGTTATCGAGATTTACCAAAGAGATAGAAAATGAAATAATGGATGCGTACACTTTTACTCAGGAGAGCCCGTATTCCGACGAAAGTGAGTTGGAGAATAATGTCTTCAAAAACTAGGAAAATGCAGTATAGTCTTGCTATCAATGAAGCGATTCGACAGATGATGGATACTGACGATTCGGTTTTTCTTATAGGGCAGGGTGTTAAGAGTCCATGGTATGTGGGGAAGACCTGTCTTGGTTTATTAGAAAGATTTGGTCCGGAAAGAATTATAGATACTCCGGTCTCCGAAAACGCTATTACGGGGGCCGCTGTTGGTGCCGCGATAGTAGGCATGAAAAGTGTTGTAATCCATCCTCGTATGGATTTTATGCTGTATGCCTTTGATCCTATTATCAATGAAGCCGCAAACTGGCATTATATGTTTGGCGGCAGGTCTTCGGTGCCTGTTGTGATATGGGGGATAATAAACCGTGGAGGGGAGCAGGCAGCACAGCATTCTCAGGCGCTGCACGCGTTATTCGCTCACATACCCGGACTGAAAGTGGTCATGCCTTCAACTCCCTATGACGCAAAAGGGTTGATGATATCCGCGATAAAAGACAATAATCCTGTTGTTTACATTGATGATAGGTGGTTGTACAGTAAGGAAGGAGAAGTCCCGGAAGAGATATACGATGTGCCTATAGGTAAAGGTATTGTCAGGGAGGAGGGCGACGATCTGACAATAGTGTCAGTCTCCTATATGATGGAAGAAACGTTAAAGGCCGCTGAAGAATTATGCAGGGAAGGGACCAGGGCCGAGGTCATCG
This sequence comes from Candidatus Omnitrophota bacterium, assembly GCA_018824145.1. Classification (GTDB taxonomy): domain Bacteria; phylum Omnitrophota; class Gorgyraeia; order Gorgyraeales; family Gorgyraeaceae; genus JAHJHC01. Next base: position 24,409 of record JAHJHC010000132.1, read on the forward strand.
ATCTGAGGACAATAAAACCTCTCGATGAGGAGTTGCTGCTAAAGTCGGTCAAAAAGACCGGCAGGATTGTCATTGTTGATGGGGGATGGAAAGCCTTTGGATTATCAGCCGAAATAGCTGCGCTTGTTTCCGAAAAGATGTTTGAATTCCTGAAGGCCCCCATCAAAAGAGTCACCATTCCGGGATGTCCGGCACCTTCCAGCCCTGTTCTGGAAAAAAAATATTATGAGATCGCTACAAAGATCATTTGCGCAGCAAGGGAGATTGTTAAAAAAGGTAAAGAAGAAATAGAAGCTTTAATAGAAGGAGATGGTTAATGGTGAGAAGAGTTCCTTTTGTTAATCCGGCAAAAAACTATCAGATTATAAAAGATGAGATAGATGCGGCATATTTTGATGTAATGTCAAAAGGAGAGCTTATTGACAGGGATCATCTGAAGTCTTTTGAGGGGAATCTGGCTAAATTTGTCGGGACTAAATATGCGGTAGGGCTTAACAGTGGGTATGACGCTCTTCACATGTCGCTTCGGGCGGCCGGAGTAAAGCCGGGTGACGAAGTGATAGTTCCGGCGCATACTTTTGTCGCAACGTGTTCCGCGGTAGTTAATGTAGGGGCTGTCCCGGTTCTGGTGGATGTTGCCAAAGATTTTAATATAGATGTGAGTAAGGTGGAGGAATCGATCACCTCCGCAACTAAAGCGATCATCCCGGTACACCTTAGCGGCCGGATGGCTGACATGCCCAGAATCAAGGAGATCTCGGAAAAACATGATCTGATAGTCATTGAAGATGCTTGTCAGAGTCTGGGCTCAAGTATTAACGGCAAAGGAGCCGGTTCGTGGGGGTTCACCGGGTGCTGGAGTTTTTATCCTTTTAAAATCCTCGGCGGATACGGAGACGGAGGAGCTATTACTACCGATGATCCGGATGTGGCCCTTTTCGCGAAAAGGATGCGGTATAATGGGGAAGACAGAGATACCGGGGAATATCATGGTCACGGTTTTACATGTTTGCTTGATAATATTCAAGCGGCATTTCTCGATGTTAAGCTCAAACATCTGCCTGACTGGATAATAAGGCGTAAAGCTATAGCCGAACGCTATCGCAGGGGACTTTCCGGCATAGCGGATCTGTTTCTTCCGCATTATGACAGCCCGGGATTTGATCATATATACCAGAACTATACGTTAAGGTCAAAACAGGGCAATGAATTTTCAGAATATCTGA
>JAHJHC010000133.1 GCA_018824145.1 Candidatus Omnitrophota bacterium
ACCCGTACGAATTTCCGAAATTTATAAATAAAAACAAAAAACTTGCTGCACTAATTAACTCAACTATAAAATATCTAAATGATATCTTATTCTTACAGGACCTGCATTTCCCCCCAAGAAGAATATAGCTCAAAAATGGGATATTATCATGCCATGGTATGGGTTTTTTACAAGAAACACATCTTGAGCGCGGAAAAACAACAGACTCATTACGCGGCATCCTGTAAATACACACATTCAGGAAACTGCCGATAATTGAACCAAAGATGAAAATTAATACGTGTGTCATTTTAAGTGTCCGATACACCCTGGGGCAGTAGGTTTCAAGGTATAAGTATCTACTTTATCGCCTCCCACATCGTAGTCGTTGGGGTCGGCTTCTTATCTATCCAAAACTTAAAAGCATATACGCCCTGGTAAAAAAGCATTCTCAGTCCATCTCTTACTCGGCCCTCACCTATCTTATCCTTTGCATCTCTAACTAAGCGTGTTTCTCTATTATATACTAAATCATATACATACAAATCGCTATGAAGCCATTCCTTATCTATAATAGAACTATCATCCCCTTCTTTCATACCTACAGGAGAAGCATTAACTAAAAGTTGACATTTTTTTACTATCTTTGGTATGTTCTCTTCCGAAATAAGTTCTGTTATATTTTTTAAATTATCTGCCCACCCTTTATATAACTTAGAAAAATGATTCTTTATAGAATCGAAAGCTTCTTTACTTTTATCGTATACATATATCTTTTTAATCTTAGTTTTTAAGAAATCGTAGCTTAATGCAGCAATAACAGCTCTACCAGCTCCGCCACACCCAATAAGAAATACATTTTTGTCTTCTGAATCGTATATATCAAATTTCAAATCTGACTCTAAAGACTTCCGAAATCCCTCGACATCAGTATTGCAATATTTTAACTTGTCACCATCTCTTTTAACTGTATTTACTGCACCAGATACTTCTACATAATACGAATCTTTAAAATCACCTTTATTCTTATCAAGCGGAAAATTTCTCTCTAGAATCTCTTTTGCTCTTACTTTATGCGGAATGGTTATATTAAAGCCCAAAACATCCTTTCTATTCAGCAAGAAATCTTCTAGTCCTTCAGGTTTTACTTCGAATAATTTATATTCTGCGTCAATGCCTAGTTCTTTAAATGCAGCATTGTGCATGGCTGGGGACAGGCTGTGTTTTACTGGCCATCCTATTAGACCGTATGTATCCATGTACAAACACCTCTTTGCAATTTGGACATATACATATAAACGAAAAGTGCAAAAGCAGGTATGAGAGCGAATTGAAAATTTAGGCTTTTATGGAGTCCGCCTGAGGCGGACGGAATAAAAGCCGATCTCCGCCTTAGGCGGGGAAAATTTTCAACTGAGCGAACATACCTGCTTTTGCACTCCCTGCAGGGTATAATGTATATATCCTTTACAACTCAAGGCTTTTTCGCTTTGATTTTGCCTTTCGTGACTTGGCAAAAAACAATCTATTCACTGCATTCACATAGGCCTTTGCGCTTGCCTCTATTATATCTGTCGAGGCGCCTCTCCCTGAAACTTCACCGCCTTTAGTGGCCTTTATTCTGATAGATACCTCTCCCAACGCATCTTTTCCGCTTGTTATGGAATTCAGAGAATAGTCCAACAGTTTACACTTAAGTCCCGTAATCTTATCAATGGCCTTATAACACGCATCAACCGGCCCATCTCCGGAAGAAGATTTTTTGAGGATATTCTTACCTTTTTTAAGCTCCACTGTAGCTTGCGGCATGATCTTTTTTCCGCTTACTATATTTAAATCCTCAAGGCGATAGGTCTCGGGTATAGAGATTATCTCATCCTCTACTATCGCCAACAAGTCCTCGTCGAATATCTCTTTTTTCTTATCAGCGAGATTCTTAAACCGTTGAAATGCCTTTAAAATATCCTTCTCACTAAGCTCAAAGCCTAATTTTTTAAGCCTTTCTGAAAATGCGTGCCTGCCCGAATGCTTTCCCAAGACAAGCCGCGTCTCACCAAATCCCACATCCTGCGGTTTCATAATCTCATATGTAGTGCGTTTTTTCAAGATACCGTCCTGATGGATTCCAGCTTCATGTCTAAACGCATTATGCCCGACTATGGCCTTATTGGGTTGAACAACGATTCCAGTAAGTTTACTTACAAGGCGACTGGTCTTATAAAGTTCTTGTGTATTTATGGATGTAGTGCATTTAAGTATATCTCTACGTATATTAATAGCCATTACTATTTCTTCCAAAGACGCATTCCCTGCCCTTTCGCCAATGCCATTAATCGTACACTCTACCTGCAAAGCCCCGTTTTCAATAGCAGCGAGGGAGTTTGAAACTCCGAGCCCAAGATCATTGTGACAATGTACGCTCAATATCGCCTTATCTGAATTAGGCACCTTTGTTCGCACTGTCTTTATAAGAGAACCAAACTCAATAGGTACAGCGTAACCCACTGTATCTGGTATATTAACTGTCTTTGCACCAGCTTCTATCACTGCCTCAACCACCCGGCACAAAAAGTCCCGATCTGAACGTGAAGCGTCTTCCGGTGAGAATTCAACGTCATCACAAAATCCGCGCGCAAATTTTACTGCCCACTCAGCCTGTCTTAAGATCTCGGACTCTGCCTTTTTCAACTTATACTTCATGTGAATATTTGAAGTGGCCAAAAATACATGGATCCTTGGTTTCTTTGATTTTTTTACTGCTCTAGCGCAAGTTTCTATATCAGCCTTCGTAGCACGCGCCAGGCCGCAGATACGAGGGCCTTTAACGTGTGAAGCAACTTTACTTACAGCGTCAAAATCCCCTTTTGAAGCAATGGGAAAACCTGCTTCTATTACATCTACACCTAGTCTGGCAAGCTGTTTGGCAATCTCTATCTTAGACGTTATATCCAAACTCGCGCCAGGCGATTGCTCTCCGTCTCTCAATGTTGTATCGAATATGATTATTCTTTTCATTTTATCCAATCCATCATGCTTCTTAATTTCTTCCCCACTACCTCTACTGGATGATTGTCGTCCTCTTTTGACAACTTATTAAATACAGGCCGGCCTTTCTCATTTTCTTCTATCCATTCCTTCGCAAACTTTCCAGACTGGACTTCGCCTAAAATCTTCCTCATCTCTTTGCGGGTCTCGGCTGTTATAATCCTCTTACCCCTTGTAAGATCACCGTATTCTGCAGTATCTGAAACCCTTTTTCTCATGCCCTGAATACCTACTTTATAGATAAGGTCAGTTATAAGCTTTAACTCATGCAGGCACTCAAAATATGCTATCTCAGGCTGATATCCTGCCTCTACTAATGTCTCAAAACCTGCCTTAATAAGTGCAGTAACACCACCGCATAAAACTGTCTGTTCTCCGAAAAGGTCTGTCTCTGTCTCTTCCTTAAACGTTGTCTCTATAACCCCTGCCTTTGTACCACCGATTCCTTTGGCGTAAGCAAGTCCTATCTTTACTGCATCTCCGGAAGAATTCTGATAAATAGCCAATAAACAAGGTACACCCTTTTTCTCTTCGTACATCTGTCTTACAAGGCTCCCAGGACCTTTAGGTGCTACCATCAAGACATCTATGTCTTTCGACGGGACAATCTGTTTAAAATGTATATTAAACCCGTGAGAAAAAAGAAGGGCTTTGCCTTTTTTCAAATTCGGCTCTATATTTTCTTTATAAACCTTTGCCTGCACATGATCTTGAGTAAGGATCTGAATAATAGAGGCCTCTTTAGCTGCTTCACTAGATGAGACAGGTTTAAAACCATCATCTTGAGCAATCTTGTAATTCGGTATACCTTCTATTTCGCTGACAATCACATCCAACCCACTGTCCCGTAAGTTTAATGCCTGACCACGGCCCTGAATCCCATAACCGATAATCGCAATCTTTTTACCTTTTAAGAAATTCAAATCCGCATCTTTGTCGTAATAAATCTTTGCCATTGTTACTTCCTCCCCATTGCGATACGTCCGGTTCTCACTATTTCAGTTATCCCAAACGGTTTCAATATCTCTATGAAAGACTTGATTTTATTTTGGTCTCCCGTAAGTTCAATAGCTGCAGAATCTGTCTTAACATCCACGATCTTTGCCTGGAAGGTGTCTGATATCTGTAAGATTTCAGAACGATTCTTGCTATTCACCCCTACTTTTATGAGCACCAATTCCCTGTCTATAAAATCCTCTTCTGTGAGATCAATCACCTTAATAACATCTATAAGTCTATTAAGTTGTTTCTTGACCTGCTCCAGTGTCTTCTCATCACCATCCACAACAATAGTCATCCTGGAGACAGTAGGATCCTCTGTCTCTCCTACTGCAAGACTATCAATATTAAACCCCCTCGCACTAAAAAGCCCTGAAACATGTGAGAGTACGCCGAAGTGATTCTCGACTAAAACTGCAATAGTCTTTTTCATTTCTTCTCCTAATTACGCCAATGCCCCTATCATCTTATTAATCGCCTGACCTGCAGGAACCATAGGAAAGACATTCTCCTCCGGCTCAACATGAAAATCCATAAAAACAGGCTTATTTATCTTCAAGGCATCTTTTATAGCCTTAGTTACATCTGCCTTTTTTGTAATCCTTATTCCAACTGCACCGTATGCCTCTGCAACTTTAACAAAATCAGGACAAGGTTCTAATTTAGTATAGGAATATCTCTTTTTATAAAAAAGTTCCTGCCACTGTCTGACCATCCCCAGATATCCATTGTTCAAAATGGCAATCTTTACCGGAATCTTGTTCAAAACAGCTGTTGCGAGCTCCTGGATATTCATTTGGATACTTCCGTCTCCTGCAATATCAAAAACTACTTTCTTAGGGCATCCTATCTGCGCGCCTATTGCAGCGGGAAATCCATATCCCATTGTGCCAAGACCACCGCTGGAAATCAACTGCCTTGGTTTATCGTATTTGTAAAACTGTGCAGCCCACATCTGATTCTGTCCGACCTCAGTAGTTATAATAGCCTCGCCCTTTGTGATTCTATAGATCTCTTCAATAACATATTGCGGCCTGAGCCTGGAATCCTTTTTATAAATCAAAGGATATTTCTTCTTCCATTCTTCAACCTGTTTAAGCCACTTGGAAATATTAGGTTTTTTTATGTCCTTAACGAACTCTTGTAAAACACTATTTGCATCTCCGACAATAGGGACATCCACTTTTACATTCTTACTTATCGCACACGGGTCTATGTCAATATGGATAATCTTTGCATTGGGCGCGAACTCATCGATTTTACCAGTAACCCTGTCATCAAATCTAGCCCCTACTGCTATTATAAGGTCAGATTCCTGGATAGCATGATTTGCATATGCAGTTCCATGCATACCCAACATTCCCAAAGAAAGTTTATGTGTCCCCGGAAATGCACCCAGGCCTAAAAGTGTCGTAGTAACAGGTATCTCTGTCTTTTTAACAAATTCAAAGAGTTTATCCGAAGCACCCGAAATAATAACTCCTCCGCCGACATAGAGGACAGGTTTCTGACTTTGGGCAATTAATTTTTTCGCCCTTTTTATCTGGCCGATATGACCTTTGCAAGTAGGTTTATAACCCCTTATATCTACCTTTTCAGGGCTATGGAAATCAGCCTCATGTATCTGCACATCAACCGGTAAATCCACTACCACTACGCCGGGCCTGCCAGTAGATGCAATATGAAACGAATTTTTTATAACTGTTGCAAGATCATTAACATCTTTCACAAGATAATTATGTTTTGAAATAGGCCTGGTTATACCAGTAACATCTGCCTCTTGAAACGCATCATTCCCTATAAGAAAGGTCTTAACCTGGCCTGTAATAGCTACAATCGGCACAGAATCCATGTTCGCTGTAGCAAGGCCTGTAACTAAATTTGTAGCACCAGGGCCAGACGTAGCAACGCATACCCCGACCTTTCCTGTAGCGCGTGCATAACCATCTGCTGCATGAGCAGCACCCTGTTCGTGCCTTGTTAATATAAATTTTATATCGCTGTCATACAAGACATCAAATATAGGCAGAACTGAGCCGCCAGGATAGCCGAATATTACTTCAACGCCTTCTTTTTTAAGTGCTTCTATAAGGATTTTAGCACCGGTCATTTTCATATCTTACTCCAAAACTGCTCCTTTACTCGCTGAAGAAACTAGCTTAGCATATCTAACTAACCAACCTCCTGTAACCTTTGGTTTAGGTTGGCGCCATTTTTTAAGACGGGTCTTTATTTCTGCATCTGTCAAATCAACATCTATACGCCTTTTTCTTATATCTATTTTAATAGTATCATTATTTCTTATTACTGCTATAGGTCCTTTTTTTGACGCCTCAGGCGCAATATGTCCTATACACGGGCCTCTTGTACCACCTGAAAATCTTCCGTCTGTAATAAGCGCTACGTCTTTCGAAAGCCCCATACCTACTATAGCTGATGTAGGAGAAAGCATCTCCCTCATACCAGGCCCCCCGCACGGTCCCTCATAACGTATCACTATAACATTGCCTTTTTTCACACGGCCTTTTAAGATCGCATCCATAGCCTCTTCTTCAGAATCAAAGACCTTTGCTTTACCTGTAAATTGCATGGTATCTTCTTCAACAGCACCTTGTTTTACAACCGAACCCTCCGGCGCAATATTCCCATATAAAATCGCTATGCCGCCTTCTTCCTTATAAGGATAATCCAAAGACCTTATGATGTCTTCCTCGTATATTGTACTGTTACTTGCAAGACTCTTTATAGAAGGGCCGCTAACTGTAGGATTGTCATTCAATCTCTCCTTTAGCCTCTTTAAAACTGCTGGTATGCCGCCTGCGATTTCCAGGTCTTCAAGAAAATATTCACCGCTAGGCCTCAAATCGCATATCTTTGGTGTCTTGCGGCTGATCTTGTCAAACGTATCCAAAGATAAACTAACACCAGCTTCCTTTGCAATTGCTGCAAGATGTAAGACCGTATTCGTAGAACCGCCTAAAGCCATGTCTACCATAATCGCGTTTAAAAAAGCCTTTTTATTAAGAATATCACGCGGCCTTATATTTTTTTTAACCAACTCTACTATACGTGCACCACTCTCAAAAGCAATCCTCACCTTTTTACTCGACACTGCCAGGGAGGTCGCACACCCAGTAAGTGACATACCCAATGTCTCTGTAAGACAGCTCATTGTATTGGCAGTAAAAAGACCCTGACAAGAACCTGGTCCAGGACAGGCATTGATCTCTAATTCATCCAGATCGTGTTTAGAAATCTCGCCTTTTTTATATCTTCCGACAGCCTCAAATGCATCATGGACTAAATCCAATCTCTTACCTTTATAATGCCCTGTAAGCATTGGCCCTGCAGTAACGACTATGGTCGGTATATTAACTCTTGCACATGCCATTAGCATGCCAGGTGTAATCTTATCGCAGTTAGTCAAAAGCACTAACCCGTCTAACGCGTATGCGCCTTGCATTGTCTCCACCACATCTGCTATAAGCTCTCTAGAAGCAAGAGAGTATTTCATACCAAAATGCCCCATTGCAATGCCATCGCATATAGCCGGCACCCCGAAAATAAACGGTCTTCCGCCTCCTCGATAGACACCATTCTCAATAGCCCTCTCAAGAGACCTCATATTTATATGGCCCGGCACAAGGTCACTAAAACTCGAGGCAACACCTATGAAAGGCCTATTTAAATCTTCAGCACACACACCTGTCGCATATAAAAGCGCCCTATTCCCAACCCTGGAGATACCTTTTTTTATTATGTTACTTCTCATTGAGCTAGTCCTCTCTTAAAACCTCTCTATTTTTGCCTTCTCCCTCAATCCTGCAATAAATTTATCGAGCGTCTCTTTTCTACGCTGTTCTAACAGCATTCTTCCTAAATTAGCTTCTACTTCGCTATAGCTCAACGTATGAGGGGCCTTTCTATCCGCAAGCTTTATTATATGGTAACCGAAGTCTGTCTCAACGACTTCACTGATCTCGTCTTTTTCCAAACCAAAGGCAACGTCCTCAAGAGACTTTAAGATCACACCTCTCCTAAAATATCCCAGGTCTCCGCCGCGAGGCCCTGAGGCATCTTCTGAATTCTCTTTCGCCAGCTCTGCAAAATCTTCGCCTGATACAACCCTCTTTCTCAATTCTTCTATTTTTTTATTCGCCGCATCTTTTTCTTCAGGGCTCGCACTTTTCTCCACACGAATCAAAATATGACTGACCTTGACCTGCTCGGGAACATTGAACCTATCTTTATTCTCTTCATAAGATGTCTTTTTCTCTTCTTCAGATACAGCAACATCAGTATAAATATTCTTCTCTAAAAATTCTTTTATATAAACTCCCTTTCTTATATCCTCTTTAAGATCTTTTACAGCTATGCCTCTCTCCTTTAAGATATCGTTAAACTCCTTGTCGGACTCGAACCCACTCTTGATATTGTCCAGCTGCTCTTCGACTTCTTTAGTAAGATCACCCAAACCGGATTTTTTACTCTCCTGATACAATAATTCAGCGGAAATGAGTTCTTCCAGTATATCAGTCCGCAATCTGTCCTTATCCCCTTCTTCAAAAGTCATTCCCAATAATTTCTGATTTTCAATGAAATTATCGATTGCTGCCTCCAGAGTTACACTCTTAATACCCTCCCCGTTTACCTTTGCGGCATATTTTGAACCAGCCGCACTACAGGAGATAGCACAACTCAGCATCAACATTAAAATTACAACCCCATAAAGATATGTGTTTATTTTACGCATTTCCCCTCCCCTTTTTAAGAAAATGAAATCCTTTGTCATCTTGAAACTTCGAAACTCCTCAGGATGACTGACCGGGAAATTTCCCGGCTAGTCAATTATCTCATTTTTACCGACAAATGTCTACAATTTTATACTTCAATGTCCCTGCAGGTATCTTTATATTTACAATCTCCCCCTTTTTTTTACCTAGAATGGCCTTACCAACAGGTGATGAAATAGAAATTTTGCCTTCGCTAAAATCTGCCTCGTCTTCTGTCACAAGCA
>JAHJHC010000134.1 GCA_018824145.1 Candidatus Omnitrophota bacterium
CAAATCTAACGTAGATACTCGCAGATGTCTGTCAATCAAATGATTTATCTGCGAAAATTAGCGTTTGATCTGCGTATATCTGCGTTTTACAACAAGTTGGCCCTTCCATAAAAATCTTCCTCATCATTTTGGTAAAGTAGAATGGTGCGCGGGGTGGGACTCGAACCCACACGCCCGAAAGCATACGCCCCTCAAACGTACGTGTATGCCATTCCACCACCCGCGCTAAAATTTTTCTTCAAAAAAATACGTAGGGTCCTTCACTTCGCTATGAGACTCCTATTTGTCGCCTCATTACGCTTGTTCAGGATCATCCGCCTGAGGCGGATGGCTGGAGGAGATGGATTCGAACCATCACACCGAGTTCCAGAGACTCGTGTCCTACCGTTAGACGATCCTCCAAATTTTGCTTCGCAAAATTTGATCCTGAAGCACCTAAAAATAAAAATTATTCCGATCTCGATCTTCTCTCTTTTATCTCATTCTCAATATACACCTTAAGGCGTCTCTGGTCTTTTTCGTCTACGTCAATAAATGTAATTCCTACTTCAAAAGTCTTAGCGTGCTCTTCGCTAACCTGCCGGATCCAGGCAACATCTCCTTTTACAAATATAGGCATTGAATCAAAAGGCACCTGTATCTCCAGATCAAGTCTTGTACCCTTTGCCAGTCTCTCATATAGAATAAAAGAAACTCCTCCTGCACTTATGTCCTTGCCACGAATATGATCTTCTGTATATGGCTCTTCAAGTGTCTTATACTGTATTATTACTGGCCATTCAATCCTTACGAAATTTCTCTTTTCTTGCATACATTACCCCTGAATGACTCTTCCCAACCTCTGAATCGTCTTTTCCTTTCCCAAAAGGGCCAGGACTTCAAATATGCCTGCTGAAACACTCTTGCCTGTAACAGCCACCCTTAACGGGTGTATTAAATCTCCTCCTTTTAAATTCAACTCCTCTACAAGGGCCCTCATCTCCTTTTCGATCTTCTCAGGCAAAAATTCTTCTATTTTTTCCATGCGTTCTTTTGCTAATTTCAGTATACCTAAAACCCCTTGTTTTTTCAAAAACTTTTCTATATCTTCATCTCTATAATGTAGTTCCTCGGATATAAATATATCCAGCTCCTCTTTAAATTCAACAAAGGTCTTTACTCTACCCTTATAAAGTTGGGCAAATTTTCTAAACCATTCCGGAGCACAATCACTTTTTACGAATGAAGAGGCCATCTCTATAAACTTGTCCAATTCTAATTTCCTTATATGCTCTCCATTAAGCCACCGCAGTTTATCTTCATTGAATTCAGCGCCTCTCTTATTAATCCGCTTAAGGGTGAATCTTTTTATAATCTCGCTGGTATCCATAAATTCCCTATTATCTCCGGGTGACCATCCTAAGAGCGCAAGGTAATTAACCATTGCCTCCGGTAGATATCCCTTTTCTTTATATTCGAAAACAGATACTGCGCCAAACCTCTTTGAAAGAGGGGCCTTATCCGGCCCAAGTATCAATGGGATATGGGCGAATTTCGGCGGTTTTGCGCCAAGTGCTTTATATAAAGCGAGTTGCTTATTAGTATTTGAAATATGGTCATCTCCCCTTATAATATGGGAAATTTTCATCTCAATATCGTCTACGCAGCAGGCAAAATTGAAGGCAGCAGTCTTATCTGACTTAATCAAAACAAGTTCACCTATAAGTGAATTATCCACCTCGATCTCACCATGGACAATGTCGTTTATTTTGACTTTTTCATGCGGCACTTTAAATATAATTGCTTCCCCGTCTTTATATGCCATGCCCTTCTTAAGTAAAATATCTGCATAAGATGCGTAGAGCTCCATGCGTTTACTCTGAAAATAGGGGCCTTCATCCAGATTTAAACCAAGCCACTCGAGACTAGAAAGGATTCTGTTCAAATAGACATCGCTTGAACGTTTTCTATCTGTATCTTCTATCCTCAAGATAAATGTTCCGGACTGTGCCCTTGCATATAACCAGTTAAAAAGCGCAGTCCTTGCGCTGCCTATATGCAAATCTCCAGTTGGACTTGGTGCAAACCTAACCCGAACCGTACTCATAACCCTTTGTTATTGCCTCCTCATTTATAGCCATCATATCATGATGAGTCTTTGGTATAATACCTTTAAGAGAATTTATTAACGATTGTACTGACAAGATATTGCGTTTTGCTATAAGTGCGCCTAGCATTATCATATTACCGATCCGTATATTCCCTAAGGCAACAGCCATATCAGTAGATGGGATTTCTAAAATATCTATGTCAGTCCTTTTGGCTCCATTTTCTACCAGGGATTTATTTATAATCAATATCCCTCCGGGTTTGACTCTATCTTCAAATTTTTGAAGGGACGGCCTATTCATGACTATACATATACTCGGCTCCCTTACTATAGGCGAAGCAATTGAACTATCCGAGATAATAACCATGGAATGAGCAGTGCCTCCTCTTACCTCTGCACCATAGGAAGGCAGCCAAGTTACAAATTTACCTTCATTCATCGCAGCGTAAGACAGGGCCTTACCCATAAGCATTATACCCTGGCCGCCAAATCCTGCAAAAATGATTTCCTCTCGCATTTTTATTGTCTGAATACTCCCAATGGGTACTCTTTTATCATCTCTTCAGCTACCCACCTAACTGCTTCTTTAGCAGAGTGTCCTAGATAAGTAGGGCACTGCGAAAGCACTTCAACAAGGGAAAAGCCCAATCCATTAATCTGGTTCTGGAATACCCTCTTTATTGCCTTTTTTGCCTTTAATATATGCTGCGGATCATGAATTGCCACCCTTTCTACATAAGAAACGCCTGGCAGAGTAGCCAACAATTCAGACACCTTTAGCGGAAAACCGTCCCTTTTCTTGTCCCGGCCAAAAGGAGTAGTGCTTGTCTTTTGTTTTAATACTGTTGTAGGTGCCATCTGCCCGCCTGTCATACCATAAACCGCATTATTAACGAATATAATGGTTATATTCTCCCCCCTGTTCGCTGCGTGGATTATTTCTGCAGTACCTATGGCTGCCAGATCTCCGTCACCCTGATAGCCAAAAACTATGTTTTCCGGCTTCACTCTTTTTATGCCTGTAGCAACTGCTGGTACGCGGCCATGGGCTGCCTCTGTCACATCAAAATCCCAGTAATCATACGCTATAACTGCACAACCTACAGGAGCAATCCCTATAACCTTCTCTCTTATATCTAACTCATCAATTACCTCGCAAATAATCCTATGCACTACCCCATGGCCACACCCAGGGCAATAATGTGTAGATGCATTTTTCATACTCTTTGGCTTTGAAAAAACTTTGTTCATGTCTTAAGCTGCTTTTCTAGATGCTAGGTGCTTGATACTTGATGCTCGTAAAGCAACCACCAGCATCTATACGTTTTTGTAATTCCCCTATTATCTCTTCTTCCGTCGGTATTCCTCCGCCAGTTCTGCCATAAAAGTAAACGGGTTTCCTGCATTCTATACTTAGTTTAACATCGTCTACCATCTGGCCACAACTCATTTCTACTACAAAAAATTTATTAACCCTTTCAGCCAACTCTTTCAATGCCCTTTCCGGAAACGGCCACAAACTTATCGGCCTGAACATTCCTGCATTCTTACCTTGCCTGCGAAGCCTCTCGACAACACTCCTGCAAATTCTACTTGTAGTACCATAGGAGACCAACATAATATCACTATCATCCCCATATAAAACTTCATAACGGACTTCTTTATCTTTAATCAGCGCATATTTCTCCTGCAGTCGGAGATTGAATCTTTCTAATTCTCCCTCGCCTAATAGAAGTGATTTTATTACCCTCGGCTCCCTACCTTTACAGCCATCCAGAACCCAATCTTTTTCTATCTTTGGATTTTGGATTTCTTGTCCCGAGCATCGCTGAGGGATGGATTTTGGATTTAACTCAACGGGTTCCATCATCTGTCCCAGAATACCATCACCTAAAATCATTACTGGCATCCTATATTTATCTGCCAAATCAAAGGAAAGTACTGTCAGGTCTACTATCTCCTGTAAAGATGCCGGCGCAAGAACGACCTGGCGATAATCACCATGACCGCCTCCTCTTGTGGCCTGAAAATAATCGCTCTGGCTCGGGGCGATATTGCCAAGGCCCGGCCCGCCCCTCATCATGTTTACTATCACTGCAGGGAGCTGGCAACCTGCAAGATACGATATGCCTTCCTGTTTAAGGCTAATACCCGGACTTGAAGAAGAAGTCATTGCCCTTACGCCTGTAAGTGAAGCACCGAAAACCATGTTTACTGCGGAGATCTCGCTCTCTGCCTGGATAAAAACACCGCCGACTTCTGGCATGCGCCTTGACATATAAGCAGGGATTTCATTTTGAGGCGTAATAGGATAACCCGCATAAAATCTGCAGCCTGCCATTATACCAGCCTCTGCCAAAACCTCATTTCCACACATCAAGACTTTTTTTGTCATGGCTACTTATACACCGTAATACACAAATCCGGACAGACTATCGCACAAAAAGAACATCCTGTACATTTTTTATTGTCATCCGAAAAGAAAACAGCGTGCACACCTCTTTTGTTTACAGTATCTTGTTGTTTAATGCAAGTCTGAGGGCAATATATGATGCAAAGTTCGCAACCTTTACATTTTTCTCTGTCGATCTCTATTCTTGGCATAAGAAATTATAGTCTCTTTTATCTTTTGAACAGACAATCCGCATCTATCCAGTAAAATATCTCTATCTCCGTGTTCTATAAACCTATCTGGAAGTCCGATGTTTTTTATTATAATATCTTGCGGCACCTTACCAACAATCGCTTCTAAAATAGACGAGCCAAAACCACCGTTAACCACACCCTCTTCAACTGTAAATAACTTTTCTGTCTTCAAAATAGACCCCAATATCAATTCCATATCCAGAGGTTTAATAAACCTGGCGTTAATAACTTCGCAATCTATGCCCTCGTCTAAAAGTAATGCTGCAACATCCAATAGCACATATGACATATACCCAATACCCACTATAGTCACATCCTTGCCTTCTTTTAATATCTCTGCCTTGCCTAGTTCTATATCCCTGCCCCTTACCTCTATCCTTTGGTGAGAAGGTAAAGAATAACTACCTCCCCTAGGATATCTTATAGCGACAGGCCCTTTGTTATAAGAAACGGCAAACTTAAACATCTCCTTTAACTCTATTTCGTCTTTTGGCGCCATGGCTACTATCTGCGGGATATTCCTTAAATATGCGATGTCAAATAGGCCGTGATGTGTCAAACCGTCTTCTCCGACTAAACCAGCTCTATCCAGCATAAATATTACATTAAGATTCTGAAGGCATACATCGTGTATTATCTGGTCGTAAGAACGCTGTAAAAAAGTAGAATAAATAGCTACTACTGGTTTTAATCCGGCCCGAGCCAGGCCTGCTGCAAAACCCACTGCATGCTGCTCTGCCATGCCAACATCAAAAAATCTATCCGGAAATGCCCTGGAGAATTTATCTAATCCTGTGCCTTCCGGCATTGCAGCGGTTATAGCCACGACTTTTTCATCAGTGCCTGCAACATCGATAATTACCTCGCTAAATACCTCCGTAAAACTCGTTGCCTTCTCTGTTGTCTTTTCATCACGGGCATACAACTTCTCGCCGGTTGATATGTCAAATGAGCTAACCCCATGAAACTTCTCCGGGATCTTTTCTGCATGCGGGTAGCCTTTACCTTTCTTTGTAACCACATGCAATAAGACCGGCTCATTCATATCGATGATATTTCTCAAGGTTCCGACTACTGTACGTATATCATTACCGTCAATAGGCCCAAAATATCTAAACCCCAGTTCCTCAAAAAGCATACCCGGGACCAAAAGGTTCTTGAGCCCTTCTTCTAATCGCTTTGCTGAACGTATGACCCTGAAACCAAAACGAGGCACGCGCTTCAGAAGATTCTCTATGTCTTTTCTAACTTTATTGTAAATAGGCGCTGTTAAAATCCTATTTAAATACTTACTCAATGCCCCTACGCTTTTTGAGATACTCATCTCATTGTCGTTAAGGATGACTAGGATTTTTTTGCGGATATGCCCGGCGTGGTTAAGCGCCTCGAATGCCATGCCTCCGCCTAAAGAGGCATCCCCTATAACTGCCACAACTCTATAATCTTCCGCTTCAAGATTCCGTGCTGCGACCATGCCCAACGCGCAAGATATGGAAGTCGAGCCATGTCCGGTAGTGAATACATCGAATTCACTCTCGTATTTGTTGGGAAAACCACTTAGACCGTCAATCTTACGTAAGGTGTGAAATCTATCTCTTCTGCCGGTCAAAAGTTTATGTGCATACGCCTGATGACCGACGTCCCAGATGATCTTGTCCTGGGGTGCATTTAAAATGTAATGGATCCCTATTATAAGTTCCACAGCACCAAGACTTGATGCTAAATGGCCGCCTGAATCAGCTACTATCTTTACAATGGTGTCCCTTATTTCCTGTGCCAAGGAGGGAAGTTCATCTAAACTGAGTTTTTTCAAATCATCCGGATTATTTATAGTGTCTAACAACATATCTTAAGATTGCCTCTTTAGGATTGCCTCGGATAGCTCTAAAAGCCTCTTGGCTTTCTTCTTCCCAAAGATATCCAAATAAGTCTCTGCCTTTCCAGTCAAAAGTGCTGCCCTTTTTTCGACATAACCTGCGCCATAAAGAGCAACATGCCCTTCTTTATCTATTAAATCATCTATAAGCTGAAATGTAAAACCAATTAACCTGCCAAAGTTAGCGAGATTATCTATCTTTTTTCTATCCACTCCTTTAAATAGCCCTCCCGCCTTTACTGCTGCCTCGAATAGGGCCCCTGTTTTACGGCTGGCAATATAATCCAATTCTGTCTTCTGTTTCACTATATCCACAACCTGCCCGCCTATTGTACCGCGACTCCCTATAGCCATTGAAACCTCTTTTATAATATCTAAATTCCCTGCCTCCGACAGCAACTGAAAACTTAAAGTAAGAAGTGCATCTCCTGCTAAAAGCGCAAGACTTTCGCTGAATTTTTTATGGCAAGTCAACTTGCCGCGTCTAATTTCATCATTATCCATACACGGTAAATCATCGTGAATAAGAGTGTAGTTATGTATCAATTCTATTGCGCAGGCAACCGGCAAAATTGAATTAGTTTTACCCCCGCAAGCTTCAAAACTCGCAATGGTAAAAATAGGCCTTATTCTCTTTCCTCCCGGGAATACCGCATATCTCATTGCCTTATGGATTATCTGTGGTTTCAAGTTTCCGGAAGGAAGATACCTATCCAGTGCCTTATCAATAAGTCTCTTTTTGGCTTTGATGTATTTATTAATGTCCATTATTCTTTAAATTGTTCGAGGGCGAACTTGCCGTTTTTCTTGAGAAGCAACTCCACCTTTCGCTTTGTCTCATCCAAGCGCTTTCTGCAGAGACGCAAGAGCTTTACTCCTTCCTCATACCTCTTCAAAGATCCTTCAAGCCCCATCTCGCCTGATTCCAGCTCGTCTATAATATTCTCCAGTCCTTTCATCATCTCTTCAAATTTTAATTCTTTTGCCATACCCAACCTCCTGCCTTATTCAATCGATTCCACTCTGCTCCTGAAATTCCCCCTTGAAAGCCTTGTCTCAACCAGATCCCCTTTCTTAAGAGAAGTCGTATTCTTGATTATTTTTTTCTTAGGGAGTCTGAAACTGACGCTATATCCTCTACTCAAAATACTCAATGGATTCAACATCTCTATTTTCTCAAATAGCAAATTAAACCTGCCCTCTTTCAACTCTATATAGTGTTTGAAGCGTAAGATCAAATCATCCTCTAAATCATCAAGGTGCTGCTCATGCTTTTCTATCACTTCCAAAGGAAAAGACTTGAGTCTTTTCTCTATATTATCCAATGCTTCGCTAAGTTCGCTTTTCTTCGCAATAACGAGTTCTGCCGCACTAGACGGCGTAGGAGCCCTTAGATCTGCCACAAAATCACTAATCGTCCAATCTATCTCATGGCCCACGGCGCTAATTACGGGTAATTTTGAATTATAAATTGCCCTTGCAACTATCTCCTCGTTAAATGCCCATAAATCCTCTAAACTCCCTCCGCCTCTTCCGACTATTATTACATCTACATTATTAAGCTTATTGAAGTCTTGTATAGCATCTCTTATTTCTTCTTTGGCGCCTTCGCCTTGTACCTTTACCGGATTTATAATGATTTCCACATTGGCAAATCTTCTCTTTAACACATGCAATATATCTCTTATGGCTGCGCCGGTTGAAGAAGTTATTATACCTATCCTATCCGGAAGCATTGGGATGGGTCTCTTGCGGGATTCGTCAAACAATCCTTCTTTAAAAAGTTTCTCTTTCAGCTGCTCAAATGCAAGCTGCAACATCCCTATACCCTTAGGCTCTACCTTTTGTACATACAGTTGATATACTCCCTGTTTATCATATATGCTTATTCTACCCAGACATATTACCTGCATCCCGTCTTTTATCTCGAATTTTGTCTTCTCATTACTGCTTTTAAAAAATACAGACTTCAATTCGCTCTTAGAGTCTTTTAATGTAAAATAAAAATGTCCTGATGACGGACTTTTGAAATTCGATATCTCACCTTCCACCCATATATTCGGGAAAGAATCCTCAAGTATAATCTTTATGCTCGAAGTCAATTCACTTACCTTATATATATATCTTCCTTCTTGAGTCATATTTAACCTATAAATAATCCTCTACCTTCTCCCTCACTCTTTCGATAGAAATTGCCTTTCCAGTATCTTCATCTATATCAACAATCGCACCTTGAAGTTCTATATCCTTCTCGGCAATATCAAACCTTGCAGGCATACAGGTAATAAAATGCTCTATAATAGTATCTATGTTGCGGCCGATGACCGAATCTTGCGGCCCAGTCATCCCCAGATCTGTTATATAAGCGCTCCCTCTCGGTAAAATCTTCTCGTCTGCTGTCTGAACATGCGTATGGGTTCCGAAGATCGCACTGACACTGCCGTCCAAAAATCTACCAAGTGCGATCTTTTCACTGGTTGCCTCTGCGTGGACATCTACTAAAATTATTTTAGTATCCTTTGAAATCTTCTTGACCTCTTTCTCTGCTGCCCTGAACGGACACCCGTTAATATGATTCATAAATACCCTGCCGAGGACGTTTACCACGCCTACTGCCTTATTGGAGCTAGACTTGATGACAGTCGCACCCCTGCCAGGACACTCTTCCGGATAATTTGCCGGCCTTAAGATTCTCTGATCACTATCCAACCTCTTGTATATATCTTTCTTCTTCCAGATGTGGTCTCCGGAAGTCAATACATCCATTTGGCTGTTTAACAATTCATCTACGGTATCCGGGGTCAAACCCGAACCACCAGCAATATTCTCAACATTGCCGACTACAAGCTCTACACCCCTATCCTTGCGAAGCTCCGGAACTATTATCTTAACAGCCTCCCTTCCAGGACGGCCAACTATGTCACCAATCAGAAGTATTTTCATTTATTTTGCGTATTCTATCGCCCTCGTCTCCCTGATCACCGTTACCTTTATCTGACCCGGGTACTCAAGTCCCTCTTCTATCTTCTTCCTTATCTCTCTAGCTAGACCTATTGACTGCAGGTCACTTATCTTATCAGGCTGCACGATTACTCTTATTTCTCTACCTGCCTGTATCGCATATGCCTTCTCAACGCCTTTAAACGAATCTGCTACGGATTCTAATTTTTCAAGGCGTTTAATATAATTCTCAAGCGTCTCCCGCCGTGCACCAGGCCTTGTAGCGCTAACTGCATCTGCTGCCTGTAAGAGCACAGCATAGATAGAAGTAGGCTCTTCTTCCTCGTGATGAGAAAGTATTGCATTAAGGACCTCATGGGATTCTCCGTATTTCTTTGCTATGTCTGCTCCGATCCTTGCGTGAGGCCCTTCTACCTCATGGGTCACTGCCTTTCCTATATCATGCAGAAGGCCTATTCTCTTTGCGAGATTAATATCCAGACCAAGTTCTGCAGCCATTGCGCCCATCAGAATACTGACTTCTTTCATATGCTGGAGGGCATTCTGCCCATAACTAGTCCTATATTTCAACCTGCCTATAAGCTTTACAATCTCAGGGTGCACACGCTGAAGGCCCAGTTCAAAAACAGTATGTTCGCCTTCTTCTTTTATCGTATTATCCATATCATGTTTTACCTTAGCTACAATCTCTTCTATGCGTCCGGGATGAATCCGTCCATCCTGCAATAGTCTTTCAAGGCTCATCCTGGCTATTTCTCGCTTTACCATATCAAAACCTGAAAGGATAACTGCCTCCGGCGTATCATCAATAATCACATCCACGCCCGTGGCAATCTCAAGTGCCCTTATGTTCCTACCTTCTCTACCTATAATCCTACCTTTCATCTCATCATTCGGCAGCGCCACTACAGACATGGTAGTATTCGTCACGTGCTCTGCAGCGCACTTCTGTATGGCAGTCGAGAGGATCTCTTTTGCCTTTTTATTAGCCTCCTCCTTGGCCTTATCTAACACCTGATTAAAAAGTGTCTGCGCCTCAAGTTGCGAATCGTCTTCTATCCTCTGCAGAAATAACTTCTTAGCCTCGTCCACGCTGAGACCTGAAATCCTCTGAAGCTTCTGTCTCTCTTCTAGCACTAATCTCGAAAGCTCATTCTGCTTGTCCTCAATAGATTTTTCTCTATTTACTAAAAGCTGCTCTCTCCTTGAAATATCCTTGTCTTTCTTATCGAGTATATCTACTTTACGATCTATATTCTCTTCCTTCTGTACCAGTCTCTTTTCAAGGGTTACGAGTTCCTGCCGTCTATCTTTAGTCTCACGCTCAAAATCCGAACGCATCCTGAACTTCAGGTCCTTTGACTCGAGTTCAAGCTCTTTTTTGCGATTCTCGAACTCTTTCTTTGAATTCTCAAGAAGTTTCTTCGCCCTTTCCTCTACTTCTCTAAGATGCTTCTCTGAAAAAATCTTTCTTACAAAATACCCCGCAAAAAAAATCAGCACAAAAACCAAGACTTCTATAATATAGACTACTATCTTTAAATTTGGCTCCATCTATGAACACCTCCTCAAATGAGTACTTATTTTACAAAAATCTCTGATTTTTGTAAAATAATCTTCTTTGAATTTCTTCTTCGCTTGTGCGAATTTGACCCCGTACCAAATATATTAATGTAATAGCTTATTTGGTACGGGGTTAAGTTCAGACTAATAAGTTACGTCAATCAAAGATTGACGTAACTTATGTCTTCACTTAATTGGTAATAACTTTGGTAAGAGAAAAATCGTTCCTGGTGGCAGGAAGAGCCTTCAATAACTGGAATCTGAAACCCAGGCCTATTTTTGGTATATCCTGAGGCAATTGTTTTAAAAAACAATCGTAATAGCCCTGACCATGACCGAGACGGTTATTTTTTCTATCAAAAGCTAGGCCAGGCACTATTACTAAGTCTATTTCCTTTATCCTGATAGGCTTTTTAGTTCCAAATTCTTTTGGCTCGTAAATATCATATGGTCCTTTTTTCAGGCCATCTTTAAAATTTTTCAAACACACAGGTTTTATCTTTTTCTCTTTTACCAAAGTAACCGGCAAAACCACTGTTTTACCCATCCCAAGGGCTTTTTTTATTATTGGTCCGGTCTCTACTTCTCCGGTCCCCTTAGAAACATAAAGCATTATACATTTGGATGCCAAAAATTCTTCTTGAGCAAAAACCTTGCCTTGTATAATTTTACTTTTTTTTCTCCTTTCTAATTTATTTTGAAAATCTAATTTGCGCTTCATCACTATTCTTAATAATTCTTTTTTATTCATTTCTTCTTTTTCTTTTCCAGATAATCATCTATTGCCGACTTAAGAGCCTCTTCCGCCAAAACCGAGCAATGCATCTTTATAGGAGGCAACCCTCCGAGCGCCTCTGCAACAGCCCTGTTAGAAATCTTGAGCGCCTCATCAATGCTCTTTCCTTTAACAATCTCTGTAACCATACTGCTAGTGGCAATAGCGGCACCACAACCAAAAGTTTTAAATTTTGCATCTTTAATTATATCGTTCTCTACCTTTATGTAGAGCCTCATGATATCACCGCAGACTGGATTACCCACATTCCCAATACCGTCCGCATCAGGGATATCTCCTACGTTTCTGGGATTCTTGAAATGCTCCATTACCTTTTCACTGTACTGCGTATTAAAACTCTCCATAATCTATTTCTCCTCTATCACCATCTCTCTCGGCTTATTAGTCTTAGAATAATCTTTTGCTGGTTTTACACTTTTCAGATCCTCAAGTCTATTCAGTTCTTTAAGCCGATTATATATTAAGATCC
Organism: Candidatus Omnitrophota bacterium; assembly: GCA_018824145.1. Lineage (GTDB taxonomy): Bacteria > Omnitrophota > Gorgyraeia > Gorgyraeales > Gorgyraeaceae > JAHJHC01. The sequence continues at coordinate 12,401 of JAHJHC010000134.1, forward strand.
ATGCGCAATCTTTTTCCTTATCCACCTCACATTTCCCTTTATTTGAACCGCCGCAAGGGCCGTTCAAAAGGGCCTTTGGACACCGCGTCATAGGGCATATCCCACCTGTAATATTAAGGGTGCAATCTCCGCACATAGCGCATCGTTCAAAAAAACCAAAACCTGTCTTATCAAGGATTGATCCAAACATAGTATCGCACCCTGCATAAACAGGTCTCTTTGCCCTATCATTATCAAGTACAGACTGAACACCCAGGCCACAAGAAAGGATTAAAAACGTATCTGA
>JAHJHC010000135.1 GCA_018824145.1 Candidatus Omnitrophota bacterium
ATATTTCTTATATTCGTTTTTTCTGCCATAAATTTTCTATGATTATTTAAGATTACAGAATGTTATATGATACTACTTTGGTATAATATACGCAAGCCTTATATTTATAACGATAAAATTTATTGTAGAGTGAATGGGGATGCGGGTATTCGCTTAGAAATAATAGGCCGCTGGTGAAGATGGCAATAAGCCTCTGAATTATAAATACTCAAAACGCACTTACAACCCTTGAATTTACAAATTCTACCCTTCTTAAATGTCCTGATTATCTTGACCATTTATAATATACGGTTTATGATGAATGAATTAACAAATAAGGCCCGCATATAATTAGCAGGCCTTATTTGCATTGAAGTTATATCTTTACTACATTTGTTGCTTGAGGACCTTTGGGTCCTTTTTCGATTTCAAATTCGACTTCTTGCCCCTCGCTTAAAGACTTGAAGCCATCGCCCTGAATTGCACTGTGGTGAACAAAACAATCTTTGCTTCCATCATCTGGCGTTATAAACCCAAAACCTTTCTGGTCATTGAACCATTTAACTTTTCCTTTTGCCATTATCTACTACCTCCTTCCTTATAAAATTATAGTAAATAACGGCAGAAAATACAAAAACCGCAAGGCGAATTCTTTTTTGCCTTACGGCCTAAAGAGTCCTACGCATTTATTTACTACTAAACTGAATATATTATATGCTACTTCCTACTGCCTGTCAATTTAATTATCGCAGTGCGATCTTATTAAGCCTTCAATTTCAACTCTTTGATTGCCTTCATAAATACACTGCAGCCAGAAGGCTTGCCCAGGTATTTATCTGCTCCGGCCTGGACACTTTTCTCTTCCAATTCCTTAAAGTCGGAATAGGAATATACTACTAAAGGCACCTCATGCAGTAAAGGGTCCCCTTTTATTCTTCTAATAAAAGCCTCTCCGCTCATCTCTTTATTCATATATTCCATAATAATAACCGCTGGCTTAACTTCTTCCGCCTTTTCTTTCAAATCAGAAAAGCTATCGCAAAATAATACATTATATCTCTCAACACGCAGATAATCTGCTATCTCCTTAACATATGGGTTCTCAGGATAATCTACCAAAAAAATAGTAGCATCATCTTTTTTATTAATAATCCTCTCTATCTCTTCGATAAGCCTATCGATTTCAAAAGGCTTAGCCATAAAACCGTCCACCTCGATATCTCTGAATATTTTTTCCAAGTTTGCCCTTGCGGTCAGTATTAATACACGATATTTCGAATGACCGTATGGCGTAGATATCTTGCGATAGAACTCTATCCCCCCCATATTCGGCAGATTGATATCCAATACAATCAAATCCGGCTTTATCTCTTTAAGCTTCTCCAAAGCCTGGATACCATCACCTGCCGTAACTACATTGTACCCGTACGACTTTAGGCGGAATTTTACAACCGTTAATAAATCAGCCTCATCCTCAACCAGAAGAATAGTCTTTTTTTCATTGCAAATCGCCATATATTCTCTCTATTTTTTATCTGGAAACTTATCTTACTTCAACAAGCTATCAATCTTTCTTAAAAGCACGTCTAAATCAAAAGGTTTCGTCAAATAATCGTCAGCAAGGGCCTCCTTATTTTTCTCACGAATATCTATTGTGCTAGCGGTAAATAAAATCACTGGTATATGACAAAGCGACCTGTCCGTTTTTATCCTCCTTGAAACTTCGACGCCGTTTATGCCTGGTAAAAGCAAATCTAATAATACCAAATCCAGCGGGATACTACTTATTATATCAAGCGCCTGATTCCCATCTATTGCCGTAATAATTTCATATCCGGCTTTTTTTAATCTAAAAACCGCTATTTCTAGAAGGTCAGGTTCATCATCTACTACTAAAATTTTCTTTCCCATAATCTATATTCTGCGTTCCTTGATAGGTAAAATGAAACTTATCATTGCTCCTTGATTTAATTCTGATTCTACCCAAATCTTACCCCTATGCGCTTCAATTATCTCCTTACAAATAACCAGCCCGAGCCCGGAACCGCCTAAAGTCTTTTTCAAGTCAGAATGCAATTGCATAAACGGCTGAAACAACTTGGATAAATTTTCTTTTTTTATGCCGGGGCCCGTATCCTTTACAGTAACTTGGACAAAGTTTTCCCCGGATTCGGTGCTAATAGTAATCGTCCCTTTATCCGTAAACTTAATCGCATTATTAATTAAATTCATCACTACCTGAATGATTTTATCTCTGTCGTATGACACTTCGGGAAGATTCTCCTCTAATGTCACAGTTAAATTTAAATCTTTCTTTTTGGCTACCGAGACCATTGCGTCGGACACTTCCTTAATGAGTCCATTGATATTATGCTGTTGCATATTCAAGGTCACTACGCCTGCCTCTAATTTCTGAAAATCTAAAACATTATCTATTAACCGTGAGAGCCTATCTACATTTCTTTTGGAAAGCTCCAGGAAACTTTTCTGCTCTGCATTAATGTCTCCTGTAGCGCCGTCAATCACAATAGCAATGCCTTCTCTTATAGCAGTAAGGGGAGTCCTTAATTCATGGGATACTTTCGAAGTAAAATCAGCCTTTACCCTCAAAGAGGCCGTGAGCTTTTGCTCTATTTCTACACGTCTTTCTATTTCCCTATTCAGATCATCCCGTGAAGCAGTAATCTTATTTAAATTTTCCGTCATCTTATTGAACAAAAAAGCAAGTTGCCCGATTTCATCTCTACTTTTGACTTCTATCTTATATTCAAGATCCCCACGCGTAACTATGCTTATACCTTCTTGTAACCTCTTTAAAGGTTTAATAATCAAATCCGATAAAAATAAAATCGCTATGATGCTCAAGATGAGGACTAAAATAGATGCCAACACAGTCTTAATCCTCAGTTTCTCTGTCGAATCAAATATCTCTGCAAAATCAATTTTAGCAACCAGGCCCCAATCTCCTATAGGTATATATCGATAGGCAGCCAATACCTTGGCACCGCGGTAATCCAAGCCGATCATAATGCCTTCTTCTTTTTTGACAGCCCTCTCCATGGGTTCTGCATGTTTTGCTGTTAAAGGAACCGTAAAATTGAATGAAATATCAGGTCTGTGGCGTAATGGACTAAGGAATATTATATTTTCACCTTCTAAAGTACCCAATTCCAACTCCCCTGTTTTGCCAAGTCCAGTATAATCCGTCAACAAATTCAATAACCTCCGGGCCTCCATGTGGATCTTTAAAACTCCGATAGTCTTATCTTCATTCTCTTCCAACCCCAGCATAGGCACAGAAATATCATACATTAAACTATTATCTTCTAAATATAAGTCGGCAAGATAGAAGCCTTTTTTCCCTTCTATAAATGATTTGGAATGCGATATATCCTTACCGATATTTTCAGAAATCGAAGAAGCTATGACTTTACCGGAGATATCTATAATATCAATGCCTTCAATAAATTTAACTGACTCCGCTACTTCGGACAATACTTCTATTATCTCTTTCATTTCCTTTTCTGACACAAAAGGACTTTCTTGCACCTCTTCCAATTTCATCCGTAAAAATATTCGAGAAGCGATTAAACTCGTTTGTTCACAATTTAACTCTACAAGATTTACAATACGGTCTGCCTTGGAATCCACAAGGGCTGTAAGATCCGATAATATCCTTTCCTCCAGGATGCGCCTTCCATTAATAAAAAAGAGCACTGAGATACTTAAGATCGCAGTGCTCAACATTGCAATGATTATAAATATTAGTTTTAACCTTAAAGAAAATGAAAAAGCTTTAGCAGGATAGCCCATAGGTCTTCCTTATGAAAAACTTCCGCATTATTTAAGTTTCTCTTCATTACCCAACAGTTCCTCGATCTTTGAAATAAGTACAGAGGCCTCAAAAGGCTTATTTATATAAGCATCCGCTCCTAGTTCCTGCGCCAATTCTTCGTCTCTTCTTTGAGCCTTCGCGGTGAAAATTATAATAGGGACTTTGTTAAATCGCATATCCCTTTTAAGCAAACCACAAACTCTATGCCCATCTATTTTGGGCAACATTAAATCCAATATAATCAAATCCGGCCTTTCTAGACGGGCGAGCTCAAAACCCTTACGCCCATCATTAGCGACTACTACCCTAAAACCATGATCCGTAAGCCTTTTTTCTACGACTTTTATAGTGTCAGGTTCATCTTCGATTAAAAGGATTTTTTTCATTTCCTATAAGCCTAAAGCCTGTTCGATTCTCGTATGAGATGCTCTCTTAGAGGGTGATCCGGATATTCTTTCAAGAATTTATCAAAAATCTCAACAGCTAGTTCCGGAGAATTTAACTTGCTTACACTTATGTCCTCAACCATCCTTAAAGTCAACTCTATATTTTCGTTCATAGGATAATCCATTGCCAATTTTCCCAGGCTTTTTACTGCCTGAGGCCAATTCTCGATCTTCAGATAACACATGGCTATGAAACTATCTGCCTTAAAGGCTATCTCTGTATTCGGGTTCTCTTCTGAAATCTCTGTATAATGCATTATAACATCACCATAGATCCTATTCCTTTCTATAATATCCTTTCCTTTCTCGTAATACTGGGCAATATACATCGGTAAGCCGATTCCTATTACTGTATCAGGATAATCTTTTATAAGCTCCTGGTATTCCAAAATCGCCTTATCCCACATCTCTTCATTCTCATAGCTTTTACCAATCAAAAATTTCGCTTCTGCGGCTACATTTTTATCAGCAGGGTAAATCCCTAAGATCTCTTCAAACTTTTCCCTAGCCTCTCTATATGCTCCTTTGGCAAGATACAAAGAACCAAGTGCTACCCCTGCTTTTTTTGCGGACCAAGTGTCCGGATATCTTTCAATAACTAATTTGTATGCATTTACAGCTCTTTGAAACTCTCTGGGAGGAATAGCTTCGGGATTTATCAGGATATTTCTGGAAAGTTTTGTGGCTCTATAGAAATCTCTCTCCGACCTATATTGATCAGTGCATCCTGCAGAGCCAATCAGTAAAAACAAGATAAATATAACTGTAACATTACTCTTTTTCAAATACTAAACCCTTTCTTAATAAAAATAAAGCTGTCAAAGAAGCCGTAACTATATAATCTATGAAAACCACCAAGATCACACCCATAGCCAGCATTAAAAAAGTTATCTCGGGAAATGTCTTATCCATTAATACAGGAAGCCTTGTTTCCAATAAAGAGACGGGCAGACTAAGAGACATCGGAAGAACTATCAAAATTAATATCGTACGGATAAACCTTTTAGCAAGGCTAAAACTCTCTGATATCGATTTAAAAAAGTTCCTGTTCTCCAATATTGCGAACGGTATTACAAAAGCAAACCCTGCCTGGATTATAAGAACTATAAGGAAGTTAAAATACACCCTTATAAAATCCAATGAATCTTTTTCCAGGAAAGATACAAAAAATCCCATCTTCAAAAGTTTCAATATCATAAAGTTTTCAACACTAAAGATAAGACGCATAATCAAAAACATAGTAAATAAAAAAGCCGTAAGGGTACAATATTTAGGGACAACCCTTTTGATAGAAATTAAAAGGTTCGCTCTTTTGCCCTCATTTACCTGGCATATCATCCAAACAGCTATACCAGTCAGCAGGCCGTCCATAAATATATATACTGCAATCTGCACATAATTAAATAGATTCGGCATTAAGGTGAAATTGAAAGGATAATGAAGATATGCCTCGCCCCATAGTGTTTTTATAATCGGCGCAAACACTACTGAAAGAGGAGGAAAGATGGATAAAAAAACAGTTAAAAGGCCAAAGAGCTTTATAACACCTGATATACAAAAAGGTATAAATATAACAGGGTTGTTTTTTAAGGTATCAGATGTTTTTTTCCATATTATACCGATTATAGAAACTTTTTTTGTGTCTTTCATAAAGTCATGACGGATTTACACAATATCTCCATAGTGATATATATAGTTATATTATATAACCAACGGGGGTTTTTGGCAAAATGAATTTTAGGCAGGGATTATAATTTCTTTTTCCTTCTGGACAGGCCTGCTCCTAAAAGACCTAATCCTAAAAGAGCTAATGAAGCAGGTTCAGGGACCGGGGAAACTTTCATATCGTCTACACCAAAAGTATTCTTCTTCGTACCTGTAAGTACCAATTTGCGGATAGGCTGATCTTTGGTACCTTTAAAATCAATGTTTTGCTCCCAGGTTTTCCAGTTAGACGAATTTGGATTTATTATCATGCTTGCCATTTCAGTATCAGAAGCATCATATACCTTAGCAGTTACGCTTGCTCCTGTATAAACAACTGTCCAAGCCTCGATTGATAAGACATCAAAGGAAAACACAAAAGTAAGTACCTTATTAGCAGTCGTATTCTTTACAAAAGAACCTTTATTTGTCCCTAATGTATGGTCAGGAACTTTCTTGGAACTAATTCTATTATAAATTCTTCCATTGAAATCAACGCTCCCATACGGTGTAGGAACAGAATGAGGATAATCTCCTGGAGCATTATCTCTCGGCATCTCGAAATCTAACAATATAGATGCATGTGTATCGTTTACGTGAGCTATCGATAAAACAACTATTGCTGAAATTAAAATAAATAAAAATTTCTTCATTTCTTCTTCCTCCCTAGGTTTATAATAATCAAATCAACCACTATGTATCACTAAATATATAAGCATATTTCATGCCAACTTAACCAAAAATCTATAACAACTTATGTTATATTGGGTTATGAGATTGGTTTAGTTAGGGTGGGTTTGTCCTGCTAGGGCTAAAAAGTGTTGAATTTTATAAACTCAAGTGTCGAAATTATTGTAGGTATATTGCAGGGCCAATATGATACTAGATAATAAAGGCCTACCAAGATAAAAATTATACCTGTTGATTTTCTGGCAAAACTCCTTATCTAACTATATCTCCAAAGATAATACCGGTTATCGTTGCCATTACTACTACCAAACTCACATAAACAATTGTTTTTTTAGTCCCAATAACACCTCTAATGACAAGCATATTTGGTAAGCTCAATGCCGGGCCTGCTAATAAAAGTGCCAATGCCGGGCCTTTTCCCATTCCAGAACCAATAAGACCCTGGACTATAGGGACTTCTATCAGTGTGCAAAAATACATAAACGCGCCTATTAGAGAAGCAAAAAAGTTAGCAAAAAGGGAATTTCCGCCAACCAATGCTCCAACAAATCTTGACGGAATTAATCCTTCTTCACCAGGCCTTCCAAGAAGTAATCCGGCAATCAGAATACCCGCAAATAAAAGAGGCATGATCTGCTTTGCAAAATCCAGACTTGCGCCTGTCCAGGTCTTGAGTTCCTGTTTTTTAAACCATTTGAATATCATGATGACTAAAGCGGTTATGAATATAAAAGCAATATGCCACTTGTATTCAAATATCATAGCCCATAAACCTGTATCTCTCTCATCAGGTTTAGCCCAATTAGCAAAAACTAGAATAGCTATCATAGAGGCAAAATAAACGGTATTCTTCCATAGAGGCCTCGTCTCTTTTTCCTCGACAAATTGAAACGCCCCGTTCGCATGCCTTTTTCTTTCCTCTTTCAGGAATATAAAATGCATCAAAAGTCCTACGACTATACTGAATAGCATTGCACCTACTGCCCTTGCCAAACCAAGCTGCCAGCCAAGTATACGGGCAGTCATTATTATTGCCAATACGTTTATCGCAGGACCTGAATATAGAAATGCTATTGCCGGACCCAGCCCTGCGCCTTTTTTGTATATCCCGGAAAATAAAGGCAGGACTGTACAGGAACACACAGCCATAATGCTGCCTGAAATCGAAGCAACTCCGTAAGCCAAAACCTTTTTAGCTTTAGCCCCGAAGTATTTAATAACTGACGCCTGAGTGATAAAAACAGATATTGCCCCTGCTATAAAAAACGCTGGCACAAGACAAAGCAAAACATGTTCCCTCGCATACCAGCTGGTTAAAGCCAGGGCTTCAAAGATAGGCCCTCTAAAAGGCAACATCTTAGTAGGCAGGTAATAAAATGCAAAGAATACAGCCAATATTAAGAATAATTTATTTTTCCCTCTCACACCTTGTTCCTCTATTTCTATATATTACTAATAATTTTCCAACTCTTTTTCACGATCCGAAATCTGTTTGTTAATATCTTCTATTTTCTTTTTGGTACTCTCTAAAACAGCTTGATTATTCGGGTAATCCATATCTCCTTCTGATAATATTCCTTTACGTTGTGTGATATTGATATCCTTATTGGCAGGTACATCTGCAAACAGCGAGGTTTTAATTAATAGATTCTTCGGCAGTATTGACATCATAGTATACCCAGTCACTTTTAAGTGTCCCATTTTCATAAACGCATTCTGCCCTTATACTGCCATCATCATGAAAAAGTTTCCACAATCCATCTTTAAAGCCTTCTTTACGGGGCTTTTCTGCTTTCAGTTGGCCATTTTCGTAATAATACCGTTCTAAGCCGTCTAATACACCGTTCTTATAAAATCTCTCTGATTTAAGTTGTCCATTACTAAAGAAAATCTTCTCTATACCGTGCGGTTTGTCGTCTACATATAGCCTCTCAATACTAAGATTACCTTCTTTGTCATAATATCGCACAACACCTTGACGCATACCATCAACATAAGGCACTACTGATTTCACTTTTCCATTTTCATAGTAAGACTTATATATGCCGTTCAACACACGGTCCTTACATACCGCTTCTTCGATCAGTCGTCCATCTCGGTCGTAATATTTAACGATCCCGGTCAACCTGCCGTCTTTATATTCCAGTTCTTTCTCCACTCTTCCTATTATATCATAGTAAAACTTTGCAATGCCTCCTCGCTTGCCTTGCCTGTAGGGAATCTCTGCTATCAACTGTCCTTCTTGATACGATCTCTCTTCATCGTCGTCTTTTTCCGAAGAAAGCCCCTCTATCTTCACAGGGTCGCCTCCATAGTAAAATTTTCCCATACCCTCTCGCTTACCGTCCTCATAAGGCAGTTCTACTACCACTACAGCCTTTTGATTATATACTTTCAACATACCTGCTCGTTTGCCGTCTTTTAAAGGGATCTCAACGTGAACTTTACCGTTAGGATATTTAATGGTTTTTATCTTAGTTATAGCGTAAGCGTAATCGGAAAGAAAAAAGCCAACAACCAGCATTAACGCAATAAAAATCTTTTTAAACATTCTATAACCACTACGTTTTTTGCTTAGGGAATCTTATAATAAAGGTTGTATCGAAAGAATCTTTTGGGGAAGGAGGACTCTCTATAACTACAGTGCCATTGTGTTCTCCTACGACCTTTTTAACTATGGCAAGACCTAATCCTGTCCCATTGCTCTTGCCATAAGTCGCAAAAGGCTCAAATATGGTCGCTCTTATTTCATCAGGAATACCACCGCCGGTATCTGAAAGTTTAATCTCGACTTGGTTTCCACAAGAACCGGTTTCCACCTTAAAAGTTCCGCCGTTGGACATAACATCTCTTGCATTGTAGGCAATATTATAAATGACCCTCTGCATCTTACCCTTATCCATATAGACCGGTCCGTCATAATTTAAGTCAGCAATAAGTTTAATGTTCTTATTCTCGAAATCTCTCTTTAATATAGCACATATATTATCCATAAAATCCTTCATAGTGCATTCTTCAAACTTTAAAGTCGACTTCCCCTTGGCAAAGTCTAAAATCTCGACAGTCATGCCCATTAAACGGTCCACGTCACTAGTAATAAACTTATGAAATTCCTCTATATCCTTACTCTGTACTGTCTCCTTTTTGAGCATGAGAAGATCTGTAAAACCTTTGATCGTCGTTAAAGGATTTCGGAAATCATGGACTATGCGGCTTGCCATGTTGCCGATAGCGGATAGTTTTCCCATAGTCACAAGCTTCTGTTCTGCTTCGATCAATTGTCTGTGTTTTATTTTAAGGGCCCCGTGTTTTTTTAAAATCTTCTCGTATAACATAGCATTCTCAATGCCTATAGCTGCCTGGCCGGCAACGATTTCTAAAAGCCTGGCGTCTTGAGACGAAAAACTCTTCATGCCTCTTTTGTTTATAGCCTCTAAGGCACCGATGAGTTTTCCTTTATGTATTATGGGGACGGCTAATATTGACTTGCTTTTGAATCCTGTTTTTTTATCCAGGCCTGAACTAAACCTTTTATCCTTACTAACATCGGCTATATTCAAAGACTTCCTTTCCTTTGCAACTACGCCAATTATGCCCTGACCGAGTTTTATGCGAAACTGCTTAACCTGTTCACCCTTTTTGCCTAACGCTACAGTAAAATACAAATCCTTCTTTTGCTTATCATAAAGGGCTATGGAGGATACCTCTGCATCAACAGTCTTAGTAGCCTCTTCCATGATCAAATTCAAAAGATGTTCTAAGCTGCCTATAGACGCAGAACTCAAAAACTCATTTACCCTATAAATGGTGGTTATTTCCTTATTGTAATTGGCTGTTTTATTCATGCTGATAGTATAGACTAAAGTTTTTTATTTTTCAAGTGAAATTTGGCCACAACTTACGGAACGAACTGAACGTAAGTTATAATAGCCAAATTTTATCCTGAGAATGCAACGAATAGGAGCATTCGAAGGATCTCATGAGATCCTTCAGCCCTTCGGTCTTCAGGATGAGCCCTCACGAAAAACTCCCCGAGGGCTCAATTAGATATAAAATTATACCAGCGGCTAAAGCAATCGTCCCGCTCAATGAAATCTCTAAAAAAGAGACAAATTCCTCACTCAGATCAAGCTTATTTTTCAATGCAACCCTGTAGACAGGAAACCTTAGACAAAACACAAATGGAATTATCATCAAAAAGACCCCGCCATATAAGAAGATAAGGACTATCATAGCCCTTTCGAACATCCCATACCATGACTCAAATAGGGTATAATTATGTCTTGTTTTCAGAAAGGTATATTTGAAGGTCTCTATCATGTAATTTCCATTGTAAGTAGCAACTATAAGGAGTATCAGGCATACAATTATTTTGTCGGTGTTGTAAAAACTGGCTAACTTGCCTACTGCCTGCTCGGGTGGCTTTAAATTCTTAAGTCCAGTAAGAAATACTGTGGCTATAACACCGATATGGAGAAATTGATCTAATAGATATTGACAAAAATTCTCTTTTTGACCTTTTTTCCAGACCATCTTCATCCAATCTTGTAAAAGATGGGCTATTGTTACCACACATATAAAACCCCATAGCCCCGGGAGCTTAAGATACGGCCAAGAAAAAAGAATAAGGCTTCCGGCAATTATAACACTATGAGGCACTATGCCTTTTAGGCCCCTATATTTAAGCTTATAGATACTGTTGCTCTGAAGAGGAAAATCCCCAATGAAATGCGCCAGTAATAATCGTAGGAAGATAAACATATTCTTTGCACCTATTATTTTTATCCCTACAATAATACACTCATGCATCAGATTTGTCAACCCCTGCGAACAATAGATAACTATATTTATCATTAGTTAGCAATGTATATAATGAATAAAAAACGCATAGCAAGATATTGATATTTATAGCTTCATATGGTATACTTTTATCAGGAATTAAAGAAAGGTATATAGAAAAATGGGATTGGAAGAAAGCCAACTTAAACCTAAACGCACTCAAATAATGACATTACAGGAATTAGCTAAGTATCTAGGGGTGCATCCGATAACTATATATCGTTTACTAAAAGAATCGAATATCCCTGCAGTTAAAATCGGAGGTCAGTGGAGATTCAAAAAAGATGTCTTAGATGCGTGGTTATTGAAAGAAATGAATAAAAAACGAAAACTCAACTTAAGGAAAGATTAGTCTTAAGTGAAAACTAACATCAAACCCCCCATCGTAAATATCCGAAGTAAACATCGCAGAAAAGTTCTATCTATATCTACTATCCTTTGCTTTCTATGGCTTGTATTATTATATAATACATCAGGAATATTACTAGCTGAAGACAACCCGGAAAATGTTATTACGATTAAAAATATAGATGGTTTAGTCCAGATAAAAAAAGGTGATGATACAAACTGGGAAAAAGCATCTAAAGGAGCCACTCTCTCAACAAACCACAAAATCCGCACACTCCTCGAATCACGTGCAGAACTTGAATATTCGGATGGGACAATCCTCACTTTAAGAGAAAATAGTATATTAGATATTAAAGACATCTCTTATGATCTCAAAACCGGAAAACACAAAAAAGAACTCAAACTAAATTTAGGCGGGATGAAATATAAAGTAACGCCTTTACGCGAAAAAGGATCTGAATTTAAGATACACTCTTCCACTGCTATTGTGGGAGTTACTGGCACAGAAGGAATAATTGCTACTGAAGGTGAAGGAAAACCAACTACCAATACCCTAGTAGAAGGCAGCACCTATAATACTGATGAAAATGGATTAGGCGGACGGCCCTTAAAAGAAGGTAACACTTGGCTCATTGATGAAGAAGCTAAAACCGATAAATATATGGCCAGAGAGGATGAGGTAAGCGCAAATGAGTACACTGAAAAAGACCCTGAGATAACTGAAAGATTTGATAAATTCGTAACATTATTTAACCAGAAAAAAGCTGAAGGCTACATCGTAGATGAAGATATCCTGGAAAAACTAACACATTTAATGATGGCGCGGGATTACCCCGGAGTTAAAGAATTACTCGACGAAGCGGAAAAGTCATTGGCTGATGCTACGAAACCTACGGATACCAAGGCCCAAAAAATCACTGAAGAACTTACGAACACCAGAAAAGAGCTGGAAGAAAAAGAAGCTGAAGGTTTTGATTTAAAGGATATATACCTCCTCTTGTATCAGGCCGAAGAGGCTTATAAAGAAAAAAAATATGACGCTTGCTTAGACCTTATCGAACAAATCAAAATCGGATTATTGAATTTGGTTAAAAGCGGCGATGATTTTCCCGCGAGATTAAACCAATTAATGGATGAAATAAGTGAAAAAGCAAAAATGGGTTTCATGGTGGATGAGTGCATCGAACTGGCAAAGAAATCAGATATAGCTTATCGTAATGGGGCAAAAGCTGATGCTGAGGCACTTCTCCAAAAAGCTAAAGAAATGCTGTTCCAGGCCAAACGGATAATCCCGAAAGAATTATTAGACGGGTTGGCTAAATTAAAAGAGGAAATCCTCGTCCAAAAAACTGAGGGATTCGATGTTTTGGAATTAGAAGGACTTGTAGGCTTAGTCGACAGTTTACTCTCTGACGGAAAATATATCGAAGCTGAACAGATCCTACGTAAAATAAAAGAGAAACTACCTTTATTGACAAAAACCATTCCCAAAGAGCTGGCTTATCCATTAAAGACCTTTGAAGAAAAATTTGCAAAAAAAGAAGCTGGCGGTTTTGACTTAACTAAACTACAAAATTTAATGAAATCTATCTATGAAGCAAAAGAATCTGGCGATTTTGAAAAACTCAACACTTTATTGTTAGAAGCTACTGCTTTACTAAAAGAACTAGAGCTGCCTGAAGGCCTCCTAAACCGTCTTAAAGAATTCAAAGGAAAACTTCAAGAACTAAAAGAAACCAACCTTTCTACTACTGAAATCGAAAACCTTGCGGCCCAGATCGAGAGTGCATTAACAAAAGAAGACCTGATCCAAGTACGCCGGTTATTAGATAAAGTAGATTCACTTTTACTCTCACTTAAAGACACAGAACCTCCGACACTGCAAGTATCTGATTTAGCGTACACGGAAAATTCCGTGCTAGTCTCCGGTGTTGTCAAAGACAATGTAAAAATAGACCAAGTCACTGTAAACGGCGCGCTGGCTTCATTAGATGATGCAGGGGCTTTCAATAAAGAACTTCTGCTTACTTCTATGCTAAAAGAAGTTATCGTCAGCGCAAAAGACATAGAAGGAAATGTGTCTCCTGAAATAATCATGGCTATACCCGAAGAAAAACTAGCGGGGCTCTCCCCGGAAGAATCTACTTCTATCCCTGAACTTAATGCTAACGATATTACACTCAGCTATACCGAAGAAGGCATCTTAGTTACGGGCAAAACAGATCCCGGCGCGATAGTCAGTGCCGGGGCATTAAATGTAACTGCAGATACCGCAGGAGAATTCTCTCTTAGCATCGATGGTTCAGCTGAACTAGTCGAAAGCGGTTTGACCTTGACTAGCCTTGGTACAAACGGCAATACCTCACCTGAAATAAAACTGGGTGTGGAAGATAAATGGCTGCCGGAATTAGAAGTTGACAATGCCCAATTATACGACAATATGCCGCCTAGCTTAACACTTGAACCTTTAACCTACCAAAATGACCTTATAGGAGTAAAAGGTACCTCTATTGACACAGCCAATATCACTATACAAGGAAGAGTTCTAGATATTGGCCTTGGCGTAGAAACAGTCACTATCAATGGAGGAACAGCTTCGTTAGAAACCGGGGGCATATTTAAGCACACTGTATTACTTACAAATGAATTAAAATCCGTTGATATAGAACTCTTGGATAAAGCAGGCAATAAAAATACATTTTCCCGGCCACTTGACTTATTCCTATACCCTGCACTTGTAACTATAAATGGCCGAGAAATCAATGCAGATGAAAAAGGGGGTTTTTCAGCCGACCTGCCCCAGACAGCTGACTTAAAAGAGATCGCTATCCAGGCCAAAGATAAGTTAGGGAATGAAACTACACCTGTAAAACTGATGGTAGCTGATATGATCGTTCCCAGCATAAGTCTGGGAGATATACATTACGAAATCGATTCTGTGAAAATTACCGGCCAAACTGAACCTGATTCCTTACTATATGATACCACCTCAATTTTATTCCAAGATAAGGTTTCTGTAGACGCGGCTGGTCTATTTACAATAGAACTCCCAAGACCGCAAGATAATGTCACTGGAAAACTGGTAGCTCAAGATGCCTCCGGAAACGTCTCAGAAGAAGTTGAAGTCACCATAGCGGCCTTAAAAGATGAAAAACCGCCTAAACTTACAGTAGCTAATCTGATTTTTACAGATGATAAGGTAATTGTCTCCGGAGTAGTTGAGGATGATACTGGGATTGAATCCGTTACAGTAAATAATGTTAAAGTCGAGCTCGTCGATAATTCATTCTACAAAGAACTCTTACTTTCAGCTGACCTGGTAAAAATAGTAGTAGTAGCGACTGATCTGTCAGGCAAGACTGATACTATAGAGCAGGTAACTAGAGACGACTCTCCTCCTACTATTTACCTGGAAGACCTGGTTTATGAAAAAGGGTATTGCATTGTAAAGGGCGTTGCAAAGGATAACCTCGGCCTAAAAGAAGTAAAAGTCAATGATATACCTATATATATAGATCTACCAGGAGGAGGAAATTTTGAATATACGTTGACAATAACTGCAGGGCTTGAAAAAGTAGTTGTTTCAGCTATTGATTTATACGGCAATTATCATGAAACTGAACCAAAAGAAATAGTTCCGCCTCTGGATCGCGTCCCTCCTATCCTGACCCTTAATAAAATAATTTATGGCAGCCCAAAGGCAATCGTATCAGGAACAGTCAGCGATAATATAGGGTTAAAATCAGTTTTAATAAATGATAAACCTATTGATTTTTATGAAGATGGGACGTTTAAGGTAGAGTTAGATATAGAAATCGGACTACCCGGCGCTACATTAAACAATGCTATTTATACTGAAGAATTTGTACTAATATCAGGCACAGTGAATCTCCCAACACAAGAACCGTCAAAAATAAAAGCCATAGCCGAAGACCTGGCCGGAAATAAAAGCATGGAGATACAAAGAGACGTGAAGGCATTAGACCTTGGGAAATTTAAAGTCGAAGTCGATGATATGCCGGTTGATTTAAAAGAAGGGTCTTTTAAAAAAGAATTGATCATGGAACAAGGCATGGGCGATGTAGTGGTCCAGGTCTATGATTCTCTAGGTAATGTTTCTGAAAAACTAAAAGTTCCCATGGAAACAGTCCCTCCTATTCTTGAAATAAATGAGGAGGTTTATGAAGAAGACAGAATCGTTATTTCCGGGAAAGCCAGTGATGAAGGTTCCGGCTTAGCTGAAATATTAATAAACAATGCCTCTATTGATTTTAATACTGACAGTACATTTTTAGAGGTACTACCAATATCTGAATCTACCATCACTATAGTGGCGTTAGACAGAGTAGGCAATATGACCAGTTCTATACCTATAGAAGTCTCTCCGCCTGATACATATCCTCCTATATTTGTTTTAGGGTTAAATCCAATACCAGCTACTATCGGAAA
The DNA here is from genome assembly GCA_018824145.1 of Candidatus Omnitrophota bacterium. GTDB lineage: Bacteria > Omnitrophota > Gorgyraeia > Gorgyraeales > Gorgyraeaceae > JAHJHC01. The sequence goes on from JAHJHC010000135.1 coordinate 16,291, forward strand.
AGACCTGACTGTAACTATTGATGTCCTCGATAGTAAAACACAACAACCGGAAATATTAGAAGGTGTACCTTTAGTTAATGCTACCCTTTCTAATGGTGAGGTCAAACCAGTTGAGATGTCTGGCTCAGGTGCATCATTTTATGGAGCACTATCAACAACTGATCTTCCCACTGGATTAATTACTTTAGCAGTCGAAGGAAAAGATACCTCAGGTAATTTCGGCAACGTAATAGACGGATTGGATAGCGTCTTACTAAATACAACTGATACCAGCGCACCAAGCTTTAGTGTCAGCCTATCCCCAAGTCCGCCTGCTATAGTAGGTACTGAGGTCACAGTAAATACTGTGGCAAGCGAAACACTGAAATCCTTACCGAAAACAATGTTAGCATTACCAGATGGAACAAGCTTTGAATTTGCGATAGAAGGCACTTTAACCGGGACATCCTTTACATCCACTCTATCCATCCCGGCTGATACAATCCCTGGGACAGCTACGATCCAATTAACTGATGCAGTCGACTTGGCAGATAATCCCCAAACATCTCCTACTATTTTTAGTTTCGAGATCGAATCGGAAAGAGTCAAAGCCAGTCTTCCCCTGCGAATAGAATTCTCTGAAATCACTAATGAACGAATAGTAGTCAGAGGCATCACCAGTTCTCAGGCAATCGTCCATATAGAGCTAGGAGAGATAAAAGCTGACATAGCCGCTGATGATAACGGGTCCTTTGATTTTATAAAAGCTATTTTTAATGAAGATATAGAGCGGATGAGAAAATCAGGGACATCTATACTACTCAACTGTCATGCTACTAACTATGCAGGATTAATCTCTGAAAAAATCAGTCTTAATATACCCTTACCCAGTGCTGTTACGGCAAGTAGAGGAGGTAAAAATTTTACAATTGAGGTCTCTCCTTATCCTCTTGAACAGGGACAAACCGCCCAGCTTAATATAACTTCAAGTAAAACACTTAAAGAGGTCCCAAATGTAAGTATAAGGCTAAGTAATGGAAGGACAGAGCTAATCGATATCACTGGTTCAGGTAAAAAATTCCAAGGGGTATATAGATCAACACAAGCTACATCAATCGGGCAAGCTATTATCCAGCTAAAAAGTCGGGACTTATTCGAATCTATACCTTACACCATTGTACCTTCCTCTGAAACTTATGCGTTTATGGCTGGAGCAGGATTTTTTACAATCATTGCCAATCCTGATCCTTTGCCTATTGGAAAAGAATTAGATGTTTCTATATCCACAGAGCGTCCTATAACGGAAATACCGACTTTAGATATTAGACTGCCAAACGGCAAGTTAGATAGTATAGTTTTATCAGGAGAAGGAAATAAATTTAATGGGAAATATCTCTCTCCTAAAGATATACATCCCGGACCTGCAGAACTAATCGTCAACATGGGTAAACGCAATGAATCCAGGCGTCCTTTTGGTATAGCACCTCCTTACGGTATAAGATTCCGAGAAGGTGATATATTCACCTTCTCCAACCCGAGGCCTATGGCTACAGGGAGTCCTGTTACAGTCACTGTAAAATCCCGTAATCCATTAGAAGAAATACCCGTTGCAGAATTACGGACAAGTGACGGAAAGCTTATTCCTATTACACTAAGTGGTAGCATCCCAGGACAGGTCTTTACTGCCGCAATCGACATACTTAAGAATGTAAGTTTCGGCCCGGCAGTAATTATTGTAAAAGACAAAGACGGTAATATCCTCGACGAACATCCTACAGAAATCACTCCTGGCTTTAGTGCCGGCAATATGGAAGTAGAGGCATTTATGGCCCCCTCTCCGGCTATGCCAGGGCAAGTAGTAATGATCAATGTAAACTCTACAACTGAAAAACTCGGTTTCAGGCCGCGCGGAAAACTGATTTTCTCAGACGGGCTAATAACACCTTTCAATCTGGAAGGTCCGATACCCGGAACTCAATTTAAAACTTCAGTAACAATACCTCTCACTGCAGCTTTAGGTCCGGTAAATATAATGATTATGGATTCTTCAGGCGCTCCTATCGGCGGAGGCCAAGGATATATTTCCAGGACACAGCGAGGAGGAGGTACAGGTGAAATTAAAATATCAGTTATGCCGCCTAATCCTATGCCAGGTAACCCCCTAGAAATCTCCATATCTTCAGTTGATAGTCTGAAATCTATAAAAGTTGTTTTAGATATACCGGGAAAAGGGCCTAGAGATATTCGCGTGGATGGTCCGATCCCCGGGAATAGGTTCAGAGCACTTACCTCGTTCCCCCGCGATGCACAGCCTAGAGGTTCAAGGATAGATGTTGTCTTTGACCGGGGGGCAGGCGAAGAAATAAAAAGCTTTTTCTTAGAAGGAAGGCGTGATGAAGAAGGCCATCGTCCGCCTGAATTAAACCCCTATCCGCCTATGCCGGGAAAACCTTTAGTAATCACTCTTTACGCACCTTCTATCATAGATTTCTTACCTAATGTTAGAGTAAATTATACAAACGGCAATGTACCTGTAAATATGAATGGCCCTATACCAGGAGACAGGTTTACAGGGACATTACCTAATGTAGCTATGCCTGTTACATCAATCGATGTACTAGGCCCTGGTGGTGAATTATTAGTTAACTTACCCATTGAAACAATAGGCGGACAAGATATCCCGCATATAGAAATCATGCCGCAACCCTTAATGCCTGGTATGCCTGCGAACCTTATGGTAGATTTTCCCAGACAAGTTTTTAGTTTACCAACGGCAAGCATCAAATTGACTACTGGAAGAATGATTCCTATAACATTAACAGGCCCAATCCCAGGCAATATGTTTAGAGGTATGTTCAGCATTCCGTACGATACACCGTTTGGCCAGGCAAACTTAGAAGTTTATATGGCTAACCAGCTTATACCAGGCGGAATAATACCTGTTCATATCGGAGGAGACACGGGTCATGTTACGGGTGACATGTTAGGTTTGATGGTTTTCCCAGGAGGAATGGGAGAATTAAATTTAGACTGGAATTTTCTGCCCAGGGCAGAAAAACATAGAATACATTATGAAGCCCCGGGCATACCCAGAAAGACAATCGATATCGGTAGGATGAATCATTATTTTCTAACAAATTTAGAGATAAATGCCGACTATAAAATAACAGTTGTTGCATTTGATAAGGACCGCAGAGAAATCACCCGTTCAGAGTATTATACTAAAACTACAGGGAGATCTTACGGCGGACAAGGATTCCCTCTTTATGTCCACCCTGCTGGCCCAGGGAATCTACAGGTAAATTGGGATCACCAGCCAGGTGCAATCAGATACAATCTATTCTATATACTAGGGCGTAATGACCCTTTAACCCAAACACCACAACCTGTAGGCAATGCTACAAGTTATTTCTTATCTAACCTCTCTCCTGAAATGTATCAATTTCAGGTAGAAGCGATTCTCTCAACAGGAGAAACAATACTGAGTGAGCTAAGAGATGAATACGTGAGTAGTACTGTTAATTATGGCAGGCCACCAATAGAACTAATCCCTTATCCGCCTATAGTAGGACAACCTTTAGATATTGATGTTATGCTCCCTATGGTAATTCCTGTTCTTCCTAGTGTAAAAGCACAATACTTAAGTCAAGGTGAAGACGCATTTACAATGTCAGGCTCACTCCCAGGAGCTAACTTTCACGGGTTTTTAACATCAGTAAAAGATACGATTACAGCTATAAATTTCTATGACCCTATGACAGGTGAGTTAAAGCATTCTGAACCTATCGGTGGGGGTACGTATTATATGCCGGGTGATATACCCCATGACCTATATGTAAGAATAATGGTTGAGCCTGAACCAACTGTAGGTAGTGATGTAAATATAAAACTTGATTTTAACCAGGAAATCGATTTTCAGTATCTAGGGCTAAGACTTCTTGTAGACTTTGTGGGTGGGAGAGGGATCGAGACACCTGTATCTGGTACTGGCCCTGCGATGACTTATCAAGCTGTGTTAAGCGCTTCTCAACATACAGAGACTATAGAAACTATAGGCATAGAAGGCCCGCGAGGCATAGTCCCTGAAGAATATCTAAACACACAGGCAAGCGGCGGGATTAAAGCAATGCTCTCTATTATGCCTGATCCGCCAATGACAGGCAGTTATACACAAATCAAAGTCAATATAGTTGATGCCAGCACGTATCAGCCTCGCAGTATAGATATCCTTCCTGAGATCGAAGTGGACTTTGCTGATGGTATGATGAGGATTCTAAATGTCTCCGGGACATTACCAGGTTCAGAATTTTATGCAGAAATAACTGCAGCGACGTTTTATTCTCCTCTTAGTTTAATCGATGTTTTGTATAATGGTATCATGATTGGTACTAAAACTTATGATGTATCCGGACCTAGCGGCCCTGGTGCACCGAACTTTAATCCTGATCCTCCCATGATAGGACAACCCCTCCACCTCGTCTTTGATATCCCATTTGAAGATCCGCCTGCTTCGATGCTGCCGAAAGTACGGATAAACTATGCATCAGGAATAGTTCCAGCCAATGAAGAAATGGAGATAACAGGTGCTATCCCAGGACGGCATTTTGAAGGTTTTCTAGCACAAATAAAAGGTCAAGTTATGACTGCTGAATTCATAGATCCAATGTCCGGTGCTACTCTATATACGCATTATTTTAGTCAAGGCATAATGCCTGGCGGGGGAATAATCGAGACAACTCCTGACCCGCCTTATCCGAATACTACAGTCAATATTCGTGTAATTACTGATGCTCCACAAGTAGGTCTTCCCATACTAAAGATATTTTACTCTGATAACTCTATGGAATCTACTGCACCTATTCTTACAGGCGAACTCTTAGGAACCTTCTTCAGCGTAGATTATTATACATCTAAATCTATAACAAAAATCGAAGCTTGGGACGCTGGTCAAAGTCATATAATTGCCTCTCGCTATTTTGGAGCAGCCGGAGGAGGAACTACCGGGATGACAATTTGTAATCCTATGCCACCTATTATCGGTCAACCCCTTTATATAGAATTTAATTCAGATAGTATGCTGTATAATTATCCAGTCGCAGATATAATCCGGACAAATAACACTGCAGCTTCACTGGAACTTGTCAATGGTGCCCTTCCAGGTATGTTCTTCTCTAGCACTACTCCATTTACACTACTTATGTCAGTTGAACGCATTGAAATATGGAACTATGGCCATAGTGCAAAGTTAGATGAGCTATTTATAGGCGGTGACGCCGGAGAGCAAACTTACGGACCTATGTTTACTCCTAACCCACCTATAGTAGGCCAGCCATTATCTCTGGTATTAGACATCCCTACTTATGAACCAGCTTTCTTTGACTATCCGATAGTTCGGATAAATTATGCTGCAGGCATATATCCGGCTAGTGAAAATATGCAAATGTCCGGTATGATACCAGGTTGGTATCTTAATGGTTATCTACCTGAGGTAAAAGGACCTGTTGAGACTGCTGATTTTCTAAATCCGTCAGGAGGTATAGAGCACACCTTTTATTTCAGTGAAGGGGGCATGCCTGCATTAGAAGATACTAACCCTTTACTCAGTCTTAATCCTGATCCACCTATACTCGGAACAAGTCTCCAATTCAGTATAACCACCACAATGCCTGTACGTAAACCTATTATAGAAATAGTTTATGAAGACGGGAGTTTATTCGAGCCCTCGGTTTCCGGCGAAGATCCCGGAATGAGTTTCACTGCCTCATTAAGCAGCGTAACAAAACTTATAGAAAAAATCCATCTTATATCAGGAATAAACGACCCTTATCCGGATGAAACCGTGCTTATAAAATATATTTCAGGAGGCCTGACAGCATTAAGAGATGCGTCTCCCGTCATAACTATAACTCCTTATCCGCCTATACTGAATGATTATATCCAAATCAATATATCCACTACAGAATTAGTAGACCTTCCACTCGTAGAAATCTGGTATACGGACGGCAATGCATACGAATTACCTCTTACTGGTGATGACCCAGGGATGAGTTTCAATTGGTCGCTAAACCCATTGACAAAAACCATAGAAAGGGTTGAACTCTATTCAGGTATGGATGATCCATATCCGGATGAACTCGTCGAAACGCATTATATTAATCTCGGTACCCTGCCCTATCCAGCAAATGTGTGGTTAGAATCAGGTGGCCTAGCTACTGAGGTATTTGTAAATTGGGATAGTGTACCTGAAGCAGACGGTTATTTTATATATTATAGTACATCTTCTCCTTCTTTCCACTCATCCAATTACGTACAGATATTTGAGCCAAATATTACAAGAGAAATAGTTACCGGGCTTTCAACTGGTTATACCTACTATTTCACAGTCAGTGCATACGTCGACGATGGCAGAGAAAGCGGCTATGACACAGAAAAATCATGGGTAGTTGGTTCAGGGGGCGCAGGTACAGGCTCACTCACGCTTATAACCCCATCCCCTATAGGCGACTCTGGCATGATTGACTTTGGCAATGTCTCACCAGGTACCACATCAACTAGTGCGACTATTACAATTCAAAATACATCCACTAGTTCTGCTACAATTAAAAAGTTAGATGGGTTTTTAACCAATGTCTTGAATCCCAGTTATTACATATCTAGTAGCAATGTAAATTTTACAGACGGCTATAGCATCCCTCCATCTGGCAGTGAATCACAGACAATCAGTGTAAGTGTCCCGTCAGGGGCCTCTACCGGAGAATACCTGACTATTTCCGAAGATAAGTTAGTACTCTATGACGATATCAATGGAAATGATATCTTGGATAGCGGTGAAAGTTTTGTTAAAATCGAGCTGCAACTCACTATTGGCGCTGCGGGATTGGACGCATATGAACCTGGTGTAATGTTCGAAGAAACTCCTCCTGGTGCTACCACTTCTAGTGAGACAATCCATGTACAGAATACAGCCGGCAGTACCCTGACAAATATCCAGACAGAAATAGCCGCTTTACATAAAGACGGTGATTATTCAAAAACTATTCCATACTCCAGCATAATATTCGATCTTAATTCTTCAGTTACCGGGACATTAGGAGTAGGCGAAACTACAAGTTCAACAATCTATATTGTTGTCCCATCAGACACTACAAGTGGCATTTACGGCGGGACAATGGTAATCTATAACGACACCAATTATAATTATACACGTGATAACGATGAGCCTTTTGTCGCTATTCTTATACAACTAACTGTAAGTTCTGGCAGCGGGTCTAGTACCGTAGACAATCTATCTGCAGTTAACCGCGGCACTGGCGGCACTGTAGACCTTACCTGGACGGATTCAAATTCAAATACCGACCACTATCATGTTTATCATAGCACTACCTCTGGTTCACATAGTTGGGGATCACCGCAACTACCTCCCGTATATGATAAAGCAGTCCAAATCACAGGATTAACTGATGGTATTATGCTTTATTTTGTAGTCCGTTCCGCGGATGGCCTCCACGACAGCTGTACTGAAGATACGAATACAACTGAAGTCTCTGCAACCCCAACAACATCAAGTAATGTTACACCACCTACATTCTCTGGAATAACTTCAGCCTATGCCAATGGTATAAGCGGTCAGGTCGTTATAGAATCCGGCTCTGCATCAGACACAAATACGCCTATTTCTTACCTCATCTATTCAGGAACAGATATCGGCAGTATTTTTGATGTTACTCCAATCAGCATAAGCTCTCCGCCCTATACAATGACTGGTCTTACTGACGGCACGCTCTACTATTTTGCAGTCAGGGCTAAAGATTATCTTAATAACGAGGAGAAAAATACGCGGATTGAAACAGCTATACCCTACGCCTCAGTTAACCATATCACCATAACATCCGAAAGCAGTTCAAGCACTGTAGGAAGTCCTGTCTTAGTAAAACTCACTGCCTATTCCTCTACTGATGACTCGACAATAAATACCTCTTTTGCGGATAGCGTGAAGATCCAGATAGCTGAGGCAATAAATTATGGGCAACCCCGGTGCATAATATCTCTACAGGATCGAGTCACTGACGATGTGGCTGAAGTGGCAATGGCCAGTGGCGAAGGATATTTCACTATAGATGCTGTTGAAACAACAACAGTCGAAATATCTACGATAGGAATAACTTCTAACACAAAAAGTATAGATTTTACAGGCACTGCAGGCTCGTCAATCAGTCAATTTGCCATAGAAGGCGCGACTTCAGCCAAGGCTGGCGACGGAACTGACGACGGCGCACTCATCTGGATAAGCGCACTTGATTCCTCAGGAAAAGTAATTACTGATTACGCAGAGACCATTTATATCGATATAAGCGAGACTTCAACTATACCGTGGAAAGATGGTTCAGCCCTATCCGGCAGTCCTATATATGAGGTAACTTATACTATAGGTGAAAACGGCGAGATGAAATTGTACCTAAAGAGTGCTTTACCTGATAATGATGTAATAATCGACGCTAATGACGGCCTAGGACACGATTCAAACGAACTCCACATAAATTTCTATTGGGTTGATAAATACCTACTGGAATCAGCCGGACAATACACTATAAGCGCTGAGACTATTGGCAGCCGCATAAAGTACACTGCGTATGCAACAACAAGCAGTAACACAATCCTCAATGGTTATAATGGCCCGGCCAATTGGATACGAATAAGTGAAACTACCAGTAACAACAGTTCTATGGCTATCCCTTCTTCCATATCCTTTGTTAATGGTATGGCTGAATTCTATGTTGAAAACTCTGAATATGAGACAGTAGTATTCAGGATAGAAGACGCAAGCAATAGCACTATAAATAGTGGTAATATTAATGCTATCTTCACTTCGGAAGATACTGCTGCCCCTGAAATAATCAGGGCAGAGGCAGAGACACCGTTCCTTATCCACCTGTATTTCTCTGAAGAGATAGACTCGGAGAATGCCTTTATAACTAGTAATTACACTGGCGTAGGTACAATAGATAAGATCTGCTGGTACCAAGATGAAGTAACAATACATCTGAATACAGCCCTGCCTTTAGGTTCTGCTCAAAGCATAACCATTGAGGGAGACGATCCTAACGGCATAAAAGACCTGGAGAATCACTATATGGGAGACCAAACAGAGAATTTCACGGTCCCTAACGTTGACTATCAAGGCACTAACTACGGCTCATCTGACTGGCTAGAAATACAGACCTCTCCTTCAAACGTGTCTTATGGCTCATCTCAAACTATTCACGTAATGGTCTATCATAAGAATGCCTGCGGATATATGAGCGGTGCCAATGCAATCAATCGCGCAACTGACGTCTCCAACGTCACTGTCACTTATGGCGGCAGTTATCCCGCCGCAGTCACAACTGGACCGTCGAGTAGCTCAATGAGCAATGGAACCTGTGAATTTGACATTACTGTCAACTTCCCTTCTCAAAGCCAATCTTTCACTATCACTGCCTCCTGTGATGAAGTTACTTCAGGCGAGGCTACGATTTCCTCTCAATAAAAATCTTTGTTTGTGTACCGTTTGCTCAAAGGAGCAGAAACATTAAGTAGCAAACGGTACGGCAGCAAACGGTACAAAGAAAAATCCCCTCCCCTTGCACTTATATATAAACTATGGTAGACTTCTCCCTGCATATAGCTTATATATATTATTCTTATGCGCAAAATTATTTATAATAATAAATATAG
>JAHJHC010000136.1 GCA_018824145.1 Candidatus Omnitrophota bacterium
GGAGATAAAAAGGATCGACAGGAATAAGAAGATTACTTATGCAGTAAAGGAAAAACCGATAATTAATGACGCCTTGGTTGAGGATGCGTATAGATGCGGTATTAATAAAATAGCCAGGGTCATATCCTGTGGTTCGGATGCTCCGGGAACGATCCTTTCTTTATGTTCAGAGGATTTTTTAAGAATCTATAAAGACATAGACATGATTATCAGTAAAGGCCAGGGAAATTTTGAAGCACTATCTCAAGAAAAAAGGCCGATATTTTTCCTGTTTATGGCCAAGTGTCCGGTGGTAGCCAAAGATGTTGGGTGTAATCTCGGAGATGTAATTTTACTTTACCATTTGGGGAGAAAGAAAGATTATGCATGATGAGGACATATCCATTTATCCCGAACATATCGTAAATGTCGCTAAAGACCCGAAGCACTTTGGAAGGATGAATGGCCCTACAAGCAGTGCGTTTATTAAAGGGCCTTGCGGTGACGAAATGGAGTTTTATCTTGTCATTGAAGACAGGATCATCAAAGAAGTGAAATTTCATACTACGGGTTGTATAGCTACGATAGTTTGTGGTTCCGTAGCCGCACAATTAGCGTTAGGCAAATCCATTGACGAGGCCCTGAGTATTTCGCCAAGAGAGATTATAGGAAGTTTACACGGCTTGCCGGAAGAACATAGTCACTGTTCTATCCTGGCCGTCAGCACTCTTTATAGAGCCATTGCGGATTATTTACTTAAGATATAGGTAAACGGCCGAGCCCAATCATTATGAGAAGATTTATACTTTATTTAATCAGGTGGCAGTTAAGCACGCCTATACTTTGGCTAGTCGTTAAAAATTTAGGGGCAGGTTTATGGCAAACTATAATAGCCAATCTAATCGGAGGTAGCATATTCTTCTGGGTTGATAAATTTATATTCACCTCAAAAGCAGCTGAGATGTGGCATTTCAAGGATAAGGGTATATGTGACGATTGCGGAAAAGAGACAAGCCTTTGGAGATTAGTATTGGCGCCTAACTATGACAGAAGACAATCAGAACCTAAATTCTTCTGCATGGAATGTTCCAAAAGAAGGACAGATCAGTTAAGAAATAGAGGAGTAAAGATAAGAGGCAAGAGCAAATAAAGTTTTCCAACATGAAAATAAAAATTCTTTTTGACAAAGAGGCAAAAAATAAAAATCTACATATCGGTTGGGGAGTTTCCTTTTTAGTCGGTGAGAAAATATTGTTTGATACGGGAGAAAAAGGGAATTGGCTTATAGGGAATATGGAAAATTTGAAAGTAGATATTAATAAAATAGAGGCAGTTGTGATTTCGCATGACCACTGGGACCATTGGGGAGGACTCTGGGATTTATTGCGGAAGAAAAAAGGCATAAAGGTGTATATTTGCCCTAATTTTAGCAGGGAATTTAAAGACAAAGCGGATAAATTCGGAGCTACGCTTATAAATGTAGAAGGCTTGGCTGAAATCGCGCAAGGCGTATTTTCCACTGGAGAGATAACAGGTGCGTATCACGGCCGCTATATGCCGGAACAGGCGCTTACGGTAAAAACAAGAAATGGCTTGACTGTGATAACCGGGTGCGCTCATCCTGGAGTTTTGAAAATCGTGAAGGGGGTCAGGGATAAATTTATTTCCGAGCCTATTTATTTTGTATTCGGGGGGTTTCATCTGATGGAAAGCGATAAACGGGCTATAAAAATCGTCGCGGAAAATTTCAAAAAGATGAAAATCAAAAAGGCAGGTCCTACGCACTGTAGCGGTAAAATCGCCGAAGAAATTTTTAAAGAAAGATACAAAAAGGATTTTATTTCGATAAAGGCAGGAGAGATCCTGGATGTTTAGAAACACGGTTAAACAGATTTCAAGGGAATTAAAAGATCACGCCCCATTTACTTTCTTCGGGGCAATTACAGGTATTATTGTTATGGTTTTTTTTCAAAAGATGCCCTCCAAACTTTCCTACGACGTATTTTATGTCCTGCATCCTATACATGTCCTTTTAAGCGCGCTTGTCACCGCTTCTATGTTTAAGCTTCATGAATGCGGATGCATAAGCGCAAAATGCCTAAGAGGTAAATGCAACTTTTGGGTTTTACTTATCATTGGGTATGCAGGTTCTGTAGGTATTGCTACAATAAGTGATTCCCTGATACCTTATTTAGGAGAAACCCTGTTCAATATGCCCAATAGGGGCATTCATA
>JAHJHC010000137.1 GCA_018824145.1 Candidatus Omnitrophota bacterium
GGTGTACGGCAATTTTATGCTGGGCCTACCCGAAGACAATAAGAGAACCATGCAGAGTACGATAGATTTTGCCATTAAGATGAATCCGGATGTCGCGAATTTTATGATTACCATACCCTTGCCTGGAACAGAGCTTTACGAGAGCGTTAAAAAGAACGGTGTAATATTTGAAGACCTTGAAAGAGGAACTGAATGCGGTTTTTATGGAGGCAAGGTGTATTATACGCTTGAAGGCATGAATAAAGATGAAATACTCCGTTATTATAAAAGGTCCTACATGCAGTTTTATTTCAGGCCTAGAAAGATTTTTGGGATAATAAGAGGGATTAATTCCTTTTATGAGTTCAAATGGGTTTTAAATGCTTCCTTTGAAGTATCCAAAAGTATTTTTAAATTAAACTGACTTATTTAGGAGATCGAAAAATGGCAGAGGAGAAGAAATATAATATTGGAAAAGTAAGTATTGTTATTCCTGCTAAAGATGAGGAAGCGAATTTAGGCAAAGTCTTGGATAATTTAAACCGTACACTTTTAGAGGATAAAAGGGATTGCGAGATAATCGTGGTAAATGACAACTCTAAAGACCGCACAAAAGAGATAGCGTTGGGAAAAGACATCAGGGTTATTGACAATAAAGGGCGGTCGGGAAAAGGCAATGCCTTGCGGTTAGGCTTTAAGGAATCCACCGGAGATGTCCTGGTGATGATGGATGCGGATTACTCACACAGACCTGAAGATCTTCCATTGTTTTTGGATAGGATTGAACAGGGGGTTGGCCTGGTTATTGGTTCAAGGATCTGGGGGGGAAGCGAGGAATACACAAGGGTCAGGGCCTTGGGCAATATGGTGCTGACCACAATCTTTGGCCTTGTCTTTCACAGGTATTTGTCTGATGTTTTAAATGGCTACAAGGTGTTTCGCAGAGATATATTCGACAATTTTAAATATAGTTCCTCAACCTTTGAAATAGAGATAGAACTTGCTGTCAATACGATTAGATGCGGATATAAGATTATGGAGGTGCCCAGTCATGAAAGAGAAAGGGCAGGCGGAAAAGCAAAGTCCAGAGTTGTGCTGCACGGCACAAAGTTCCTTTTAAAGATAATTACCGAAGGAATTAAATTCCATTGCTCTAAAAGGGCTAAAACTAAATGAACAAATATAACACCTGTATATTAGTATTGATTTTTCTGTTGGCTTTCATAATCAGGTTAATGTTTGTCCTGCAGATGAACGAATCGCCTTTTTCAGATGCGTCTGGTTATAATAGATTAGGTTTGTCAATAAGTGAGGGCAGGGGATATGTAGATAATAGTGGAGCCCCTCATTGTCTTTACCCGCCATTTTATCCATTTTTTCTGTCAATAATTTATACGCTATTTGGGCATAGCTATGTAGCTGTTAGAATTTTCCAATCGATATTAGGGGCATTTAGTTGCGTATTGATATACTTAATAGGAAAGAGAATGTTTACTGTTGGCGTAGGGGCAGTGGCTAGTTTTATTTCCATAGTCTATCTTCCTTTCATAAAGAGTGCTGAGCTTCTATTATCGGAATTAGTCTTTACTTTTTTACTGCTTTTAATAGTTTTTTATCTACTTAAGATTCAGGAAAATATGAACTTTAGGGATTCTATTATACTGGGTTTACTATCAGGGATAGCATTGCTTACCAGGTCCATGGCAATATTATTGCCTTTATTTATACTTCCTGTATTCATTTATTCGAGAAAGGGCGGCCTTTTGTATATTTTGAAAAGATACATCGTGGTATTATTATTCTTCTGCTTGACAATGGCCCCTTGGATAATAAGAAATTACAATATTTACCATCACTTTGTTCCGACTTCTGTAGAAGGCGGTATGACTTTATGGATGTCCTATTTTCCTACAAATGGTGTATTCGGGGTCACTCCTACAGCAGAAGACCCAGTAATTGCTGAATCTTATAAAATAAAAGACCCTGTTTTGCGTAACAGGTTTTTGGTAAAAAAGATAATAGATTTTATCTGGAATAACCCAAAAGAATTTTTAGCATTAGAGCTAAAAAAAGTTTTATACTTTTGGGCGCCGTTTGACTGGGAGATAGTGGGGGGGAGATGGTTTAATTTTGAATATGTTGCGATGTTGCCTTTTATTGCAATAGGCATCTTTTTTGCTATAAAAGGTTTCAGGAAGAATTACCCTGTTTTATTGCCGATTATTTATTTTCAGATAATGGCATTGATTTTTTATGGTTCGCCGCGTTTTAGGTTGCCTATAGAGCCGTTTATATTTATTTTAGCGGCAACTGGAATTTTTCAATGCTATGGCTGGATGTTTGACAAAAGAAGAGAGGTGCAGGAATGATTAGAATTGGGATTATCGGTTGCGGACATTGGGGCATGAATCATGTCAGGATTTTTTATTTCTGTGAGGGAGCAAAGGTGCAGATCTGTTGTGACAAAGATCATGCTAGATTAAAGGCCCTGCATAATACATACCAGGGTTTAATTACTACCACAGATTATAATAGGGTTATAAAGGATAAAACTATAGATCTGGTAGTGATAGCGACGCCTACAGCTACTCATTATGAGCTGGTTAGAGCAGCCTTGTTAAACGGTAAACATGTCTTATGTGAGAAGCCATTAGCGATAAAAACAAAAGAAACCAAAGAACTTGTGGAGCTAGCTAAAAAAAATAATAAGATCCTTATGGTCGGTTTTGTCTTTTTATATAATAAAGGGATAATTGCGTTAAGAGATTATATAAAGAAAAAGACACTGGGTAAGGTCTATTATCTACATTTTACAAGAACTAATCTGGGGCCTATCAGAGACGATGTAGATGTGATATACGATTTGGCATCTCACGATATATCCATCGCTTCTTTTTTATTAGGAAAGTGGCCCAAAAAGGTCTCTACCAATGCCGGATATTTCTTAAGGAAAAAGATATCCGACACAGCTTTTATCACTCTTTATTATCCTGATAATGTACTTGTGAATATTCATGTCAGCTGGTTAGATCCGAGAAAGGTGAGAAGGATTACCTGTGTTGGAGATAAAAAGATGGCTGTATGGGATGATCTGGATACGGCAGAGCCCATAAGGATATTTAATAAAGGAGTACTAAAAGAACCTTATTACGCTGATTATGGCGAGTTTCACTTGTTGCCGCGGGAAGGGGAGGTTATAAGTCCGCTGGTAAAATTAGAGGAGCCGTTAAAGAAACAGAATAGTTATTTTTTAAATTGTGTGACTCAAAATAAAAGGCCATTTACAGATGCAGTGTTTGCTCATAATGTAAGTAAAGTTTTGGAGGCCATTCAATCGTCGATAAAGAAAAAAGGACAGATTCGGATCATAGATAAATAATAATCCGATTACACTAAAAAGGAGGCAGAGGATGACCTGGCAAGGCAAGGCTCGCAAAAGAACATTTAAAAATGTAAAAGATTTCTGGGAGAAAAGCGGAAAGACAAAGCCTACAGATCCCAGGATTACCATAAGGGATTCGTATTTTAGACTTTTGGAAATCGAAGAGATAAGAAAGATCATAAAGGGAAAAGGCAGAGTGCTGGATATTGGTTGTGGCAATGGTTTTTCGACGTTTCAATACGCTCGGGATGTAGATTATATATCAGGAGGAGATTATTCTAAAAATCTTATTAAAGGCGCAAAGGCATTATTACGCAAATCTTCTGTACGAAATATAGAGTTCAAAGTCGCGGATGTCTTGAATCTGCCGTTCGAAAAGGAAGAATTTGATGTAGTGATAGGCGAGAGGCTATTGATAAATTTACCTGATTGGGAGCTACAGAAAAAAGCAATAAGAGAAATTTCAAGAGTGCTTAAAAAGGGTGGATTGTATATCTGCGTAGAGGTAACAAAACAGGGCCATGAGAAAGTGGATTATTATAGACAGATGTTTGGTTTAAATATACTTGAGAAGTATTGGCACAACCTTTATTTAGATGAGAGTGCCTACATCCCTTTTATAAATAAATACTTTGATATTTCAGAGATCAAGAGATTCGGAATGTATCAGTTTCTTACAAAGGTCATGCATCCGTTAGTGGTAATGCCAAGAGAGCCAAAATTTATCTCAAGATTCAATAAAGTAGCGATGGATATTGGTAAAAAGATAACCAACTTTGATGATTGCAGTCATCAGGTAATGTTTGTATTGCGTCGAAGGTAAACATGGATAGAAAAGATAAAATATTAATCATTGTCCCTGCCTTTAACGAAGAGGGAAAGATAAAGGTAGTTATATCCCGCATTAAAAAGGAGGCATCAGGATTAATAGACGAGATATTGGTTGTAGATGATGGTTCAGTAGATAGTACCGCTTCAGAGGCAAAAGATAAAGGTGCCACTGTAATATCGCATGATTCCAACAAGGGTGTTGGAGCTACTATGAGAACTGGCATCGAGTATGGTTTAAAAAATAGATATGATATCGTTGTGATGATAGGAGCAGACAATCAGGACAACCCTGCAGAGATCAACCGTTTGCTTCACCCGATACTTTATGACAATTTTGACTTTGTCCAGGGTTCCCGCTATATGGCAGGAGGGGAAAGGGTCAATATGCCTTTATTTCGTCTTGTTACAACGCTTATGTATTCATTTTTATTAAAGGTTATTACGGGGTTTCCTGTTTCTGATGGCACCAATGGTTTTCGCGCCTTTAGATTGAATATATTGAAGGATGATAGGATA
>JAHJHC010000138.1 GCA_018824145.1 Candidatus Omnitrophota bacterium
ATTACACATTTCAGGGTACGAAGAAGAAGAGGAGGTTATAAAGGCCTATAGAGATAGGAGTATAAAGAGCAGGGTATTTTCCTTTACAGGTGAGATGAACAAGCTTTATAATGAATGTGATTTTGTGATCTCGCGTGCTGGTGCTTTGACGGTGTCAGAATTATTATATTTGGCTAAACCGTCGATATTGATACCGTATCCGCATGCAGGTGGGCATCAGAGGCTTAATGCAAAGCTTTTAGAAGATAGAGGAGGGGCTCTATTACTTGAAGAAAAAGACCTGAAGGCTGAGGATTTACGGGATGCTATGGTAAGATTTATGGACAGGGATCTTCTTAGTGACATGTCTAATAAGGTAAAATATAGTGTTAATAAAGATGCCTGTGATATTTTGATGGATGAGATTAGAGATTTGGTGGGGGCTGGATGATCATATGATGATTAAGAAAAGGATTCATTTCATAGGAATAGGCGGGGCTGGCATGAGTGGACTTGCGGAAGTTTTTCATTGCCATGGCTATAATGTCCGAGGCTCGGATATAAAAAAGACGAAGGTAACTGCTAGATTAGAGCAGCTTGGTATACATATTGACGAATCTCATCTTGCCAATAATATAAAAGGCGCGGATTATGTAGTTTATTCTTCTTGTATTGAAGAAGATAACGTGGAACTTAAAGAAGCAAGACGTAACAATATTACGATACTTAGGCGGATTGAGGCGTTGAATATGCTTATGGGGGATAAAAGACGCCTTGTGGCTATCTCAGGCGCGCATGGAAAAACTACAACCACATCACTAGTCTCATTTTTATTGATCGAAGCTGGTTTGGACCCGACAGTATTTATAGGAGCAGATGTGGATTTTCTTGGCGGAAATACCCGGTATGGTCAAAACGATCTAGTTGTAACTGAGGCAGATGAATCAGATGGTTCTTTTCTTCTATTGAATCCGTTATATAGCGTGTGTACTAATATAGACCGGGAACACATAGATTATTACCTGAGTATGGATGAGCTGATTGATTCTTATAGGAAATTTATAGAAAATACAAAAGACGACGGTGCTGTCTTTGTGTGCATCGATGATTGTAATCTCAGAACTATTGCAAGCCGGACTTGTAAAAGGATTGTCAGCTATGGCGTCAGCAAAGATGCGGATATCAGGGCAGAAAAAATCGAACTTCGGGGATTGGACGGAGCTAGCTTTGATTTGGTCTTTAGAGGTAATGATCTGGGTAGAGTAAATCTCTCTATAATAGGTATGCATAATATTTTAAATAGCTTGGCTGCAATAGGTGTGGCAGCGGATCTGGGCGTAAAGATCCCTTTTATAAAAGAAGTGATAGGTAACTTTAAAGGCGCTGATAGAAGATTTGTGGTACATAGGCTTGACTCGGATATTCTTGTCATAGATGATTATGCTCATCATCCTACAGAGATAAAGGCGACTTTGAAAAGCCTCGAAAACTCAGGGAGGCGGATCGTAGCTGTCTTCCAGCCGCATAGATATTCTAGGACGAAATATCTAAGAGAAGAGTTTGGTGCTTGTTTTGGTCTAGCAGATCATCTATTTATTACTGATATATATTCGGCACACGAACCTCCTATAGAGGGCGTAAGCTCTAAAGATATCTGTGAAAGTGCTAAAAGATACGGCCATAAAAATGTCCATTTTGTGCTTAAAGATGATATAATAAAAAACCTTGCCGAAGTCGTTAGACCAGGTGATGCAGTATTTATTCTAGGCGCAGGTGATATAGGAGAATTACCCGAAAAAATAGTAGAAGAATTGTACCGTTTGCGATTTTAGCTATGTACCTGTCCCTTTTTCCAAGATTAAAAGTGTCCCCATGGAGACCATGGCAATGAATTATCAATATGGAAAATTATTATCACATCTTACGACTTTGAAGATAGGCGGCCCTGTGTTTTGCTTTATAGAACCGGAGAATTTTGATGAGGTCTTAGAGGCTATTAATGTGGCGGAGAGTAACAAGAAAGAATTAACCGTGATAGGTAATGGTAGCAATATTTTATTCCAGGACAGAGGTTTTGATGGTGTGGTTATGAATCTCGGAAAAGGTTTTGATTTTATAGAAAGAGATACAAATGGGATAGTTAGGGTAGGCTCAGCGAGTCCTGTTTCTAAATTGGTAACACAGTGTGCTGAGTGGAATCTTGGAGGTTGTGAATTTCTTTTGGGTATACCTGGCTCTCTTGGCGGAGCTTTGTTCATGAATGCTGGTGTACGCGGGCTAAATGATACGTCATCTTTTAAAGAAATAAAAGATATAGTGCTTGATATAGATGTTTTAGATTTAAAACAGAAGAAAAAAGAAACCCTGAAAAGGTATGATGTCCCTTTTGCATATCGTTCTTCCGGCCTGGATGGAAAATGTATTTTAGGTGCCAGGATTAAATTAGAACATTGCCAAAGGCATGGTATCGATAAAAAGATAGATGCGTATTTAAAAAAACGGGAATGGATTCAATGCTTGGGTTTTCCTTCAGCCGGTAGTGTCTTTAGAAATCCATCAGAGACTGACCCTGCGGCAAAGCTGATAGAGAATTGTGGTTTTAAAGGCAGGAGGATAGGAGGAGCTGAGATTTCCAAGGTTCATGCTAATTTCATAGTAAATGTTGGTGGTGCAATGTCAAAAGACGTGCTGGATTTAATAGGACTGGTAAGGAAAAGTGTCAAGGATAGATTCGGAGTAGATTTAGAGTTGGAGTTGAGGGTTATATGAAGACAAAAAGACGCGTAGGCGTCTTAATGGGGGGGCCTTCTCCTGAAAGAGATATATCTATAAAATCAGGGAAGGCAGTCTCACAGGCATTGAAGAATAAAGGAATAGATGTAGTCCCTGTAGAATTGATGGAATGTTCAGCAATGAACGGTTATAGGGAATTTGTAAAGCAGCAGATTCTTTCGTGTAATATAGATATTGCTTTTATAGCGCTCCATGGTGAGTTTGGAGAGGACGGGACGATACAACGACTTTTGGAAGAAGTGAATATACCGTATACAGGAAGTAGGATAGACGCTTCAAAACTAGGCATGGATAAAATCAGTTCAAAGGATATTTTTAAATTAAATAATATTTCTATTCCGCGTTACACAGTGATACATAATAAAGATAAGCTTAATGCACAGCAATATTTTAC
>JAHJHC010000139.1 GCA_018824145.1 Candidatus Omnitrophota bacterium
CTGGTTTTGATATCCTCTTTTATTCTTTTTATAAATTCCTCTGTCTTAACTGCGCCTAGATTCCCTTCTTTTCTGGCACGGAGCGAAACCGTTCCTTTAGTCTTTTCTTCATCGCCCACTATCAGCATATAAGGAAGTTTCTGTAACTCGCCTTCTCGTATCTTATACTGTAACTTTTCACTCCTTTTATCAATCTCGACTCTTATATCTTCATTTTGCAACATCTCGAAAATTCTATCCGCATAATCATGTATCCTATCAGTAATCGGGATTACAATAACCTGGGTAGGGCTCAGCCAGACAGGAAAGGCACCTGCATAATGTTCTATAAGCGTCCCTATAAATCGTTCTATGCTTCCTAAAACCACCCTGTGCAACATTACAGGCCGCTCTTTTTTCCCTTCTTTCGAAATATACGACAGGTCAAATCTCTCAGGTAAAGCAAAATCGCACTGTACAGTCGCGCATTGCCATGGCCTCGACAAAGCATCCTTAATCATAATGTCTATCTTTGGCCCGTAAAAGGCGCCTTCTTCTTCATTCACTCCATATTCCATACCTTTTGAGTCCAGTGCTTTCTTCAATGCATCGGTTGCACGGTCCCACATAGGGAGACTTCCAATATACTTGGGCGGTCTTGTAGATAGATCTACTTTATAATCTTTAAAACCAAATACCTCCATGGTATCTATAACAAAATCTATTACACCTTTAATCTCTTCCTCGACCTGCGAAGGGAGACAAAATATATGCGCGTCATCCTGCGTAAAACCTCTCACTCTTAAAAGACCATGCAGCACCCCTGATTTCTCCCTTCTATGCACATTGCCTAACTCAAAATACCGCATGGGTAGATCTCTATAACTCCTTATCTTTGTTTTATAAATAAGCATGTGTGCCGGGCAATTCATCGGCTTTACTGCATACTCTTCCTTGTCGACCTTGAAGATATACATATTTTCTTTATAGTAATCGTAATGCCCTGAAGTAATCCATATATCAGACTTTAAAATGTGCGGCCCTATTACCAAGTTATAACCCTTTTTCAAATGCATCTTTTTTATATAATCTTCTATTAGCATCCTCAAAAGTGCGCCCTTGGGATGATAGAATACAAGTCCCGGCCCCACTTCTTCGTGTATACTAAATAAATCCAACTCCTTACCCAGCACTCTATGATCTCTCTTCTTAGCCTCTTCCCTGAGCATTAGAAATCTTTCTAACTCATCTTTGGTCTCAAAACATGTGCCGTATATTCTTTGCAACATAGGGTTTGTCTCAATACCATGCCAGTAGGCACCTGCTATACTAAGAAGCTTAAAGGCCTTTATTTGACCCGTAGAATCGACATGAGGCCCTTTACATAAATCGAAAAATTTTCCGTGCCTGTAAATAGAAACATTATCCATATCCAGGGAATTTATAAGTTCAATTTTGTAAGGCTCTTTTTTAAACAATTTAAGGGCCTCTTTTTTAGAAATCTCCTCTTTCTTAAATACCAGGTCAGCTTTAATAATCTTCCTCATCTCTTTTTCTATGCTACTAAGATCATCCGGGGTAAAACCAAGGTCTTTATCAAAATCATAGTAAAAACCATTTTCAATCGCAGGGCCTATGGCTAATTTAACCTTTGGGAAAAGCCTCTTAACTGCATCTGCCATTACATGAGAACAACTATGTCGTAGTGCGTCTAGGTTTTTCGTCATATGTTAGCTTTTTTCTGGTTCTACTTCCTCAATTTCTACAAAGCCAAGCACGTTTTTCTTCGCCAAAGTGTTTTCTCCTTTGGCTTCGAAGCAATCTCTACGAAGCTAAACATGTAAATGTTTAGCGAAGCAGGGAAAGTCGCTTGGCGTAGTAGAATGGTGGGCCCAAGAGGACTTGTCTACTTCGCCCTCGCTGATTGCTCGGGCTGCGTAGACTCACCTCGCTCGCTGACGGCCGCGGATTGCGGCCTTTCCCTCGCTATTCGCTCGGCGCTCGCTCGTTTCAAGTCCTCTTGAACCCCCATCTAAAGACCTAGTTAAAAGAACAAGTGGTGGGCCCAAGAGGACTTGAACCTCTGACCTCTTCCATGTCAAGGAAGCGCGCTATCCAACTGCGCCATGAGCCCGCCTTCGCTC
>JAHJHC010000140.1 GCA_018824145.1 Candidatus Omnitrophota bacterium
CCTCAGCCATAGGAGTCCTGTTTAGAGTAACAAGCTTTGTGGTTTGAGCGCTACTGCATTCTGTGTCAGTATTATCTATTACTAGAAGTTTAGCCAGATATTTACCGCCTCTTTTATAACTATGCTCCACTACCTTGCCTTCCTGGGTCTCTCCGTCGCCAAAATCCCATACATAACTAAGGGTATTACCATCTACATCTTTTGACTTAGACGCATCGAATGTAACTTCTAAAGGATCATCAGGATTCTTTTTGCACAGCAGCACATCCGCTCCGCCGTCTGCAATAGGAGCCGTATTTACGGATACATTCAATTTTTCCACATCTCTATCACACATACTCCTTGAATCATCGATTACTGTCAGAGTAACTAAATATTCCCCACCCTTACTATATTTATGTGTTACTGTTTTTCCCTCTGATATCTCCCCGTCTCCAAAATCCCAATGATATGTCAACTTGTCTCCCGGGGTATCTGTAGATTTACTACCGTCAAAATCCAGCTCAGTTTCAACGCATGCTACATCAGGCCCTTCTACTATAGCGCACGGGGGCTCATTAACTTCCACGATCTGCTGGGTCGTCGCAGTGTTACAGTCAACTTCGGAATCATCCGTAACTGTCAACCTGACAAGATATTTCCCAGCACCTTTATATGTATGCATACTCCTTATTTTACTCGATGTCGCCCCATCACCGAAATCCCAGAAATACGTCAACTCTTGTCTATCAGGATCGTAAGACTTGGACCCGTCAAAAGTAAAGGTGTTACACGAGAGTTTCGAATCCATCCAAGGTTCTTCCTTCTTTATCTTTTCAGCTTTCTTTTCAACCACCTTCTCGATTTCTTTCACTACGACTTTTTTCTCGAGGAAAACCCTTTTAGGGCCGTCCGGGCCGGGTGCAAAAAATACCGGGATCGCAGCCCCGTCATCAGTCGTGAAATACACTGCCATGTTTGCATTCGGCTGCCTGTCTTTTGTTATTTCATACACCCATCTTTTACCGGCTTCAGAGGGTGAGATATCGACTTTAGTGTTTGCCCATACCCCTGTTCCGGAAGCTTTTATTTTATACGATTTGGTTGCGCTTATAAGGTCTATTTTCCCTCCTTGAGGGTCTACATCATAATTATATTCTATTATCTTTGAGGTACCTAACGGTATAAAAGGGTAAAGTGCCATTTTTGTGCCACGGACCTCTGACAATCGTATAGATAACGAATAGCTAAATGCCTGCACTGAATCAGGAGAGACTTCCAGAGAAAACACATTATTATCATCACCTGACAGACCTTCTGCCAATACCTTAAAATATCTAAACTTCCCTATTTTTTCTCCCTTCACAGCTTCAATCGGAGTAAAATGGTAGACTTCTCTATCGAATGACTTATCTTCGCCAAACTTCTTTGCATCCAATAAAGTGCCATGAGAAAAATCTGTTATCTTTGCCTCGCTTAAACCAGCTATGGAAGAATAGGCATTTTTTCCGCCAAAAATTGAAAAACGTGTCTCTGTATCCCATTTTCCGCTTTTTTCATCAATATAACCGCCTACGTCCGGGTCATAAATAGATATTTTTATCTCTCCGGTATAATCTTCGGGAACCATTAAGAATATAACCTGAGGCTGTTTCTTTGCTCCATAACTTTTCTTTCCGTCTTCTCCAAATACATACAAATACCTCATATTAGTATCTTCACCAGGAACCTTAACACAAAAACCTTGTTTTAATGGAAATAGACCCAAAGAAAACGCGATAACTGCGACTATAGTTACAAAAAAGCGTCTGTACATATTTATACCTCCTTATATTGTTTTAGATTATTTTTCTCGTTATTTATTAGATATTAAAGGTATTATAAATTGGTCAAGGAGATATGTCAAGTTAAATTTGCCATTCTGAGGAGTCCGCCGGTCGGACGACGAAGGATCTTTAAGCATAATCTGTACAAAAAAAATCCCCTGAGGATTTCTCCCCAGGGGATTTTGAAACTATTGTTGCAAAACCGGGTTAGAAGGCTACGTCTAATGTTGCTAAGACTTGAATAGCGGTTTCATCATTTCTGCAGTCAGAATCTTCGCCTTCAAGTGCTTTACCAGGTACAAACCATCCAGCAGAAAGACCCATCTTAACATCTTCAGTGTAATCGTAGTTAAGAGCAAGGTCTACCTCATAGCCAAGGTCATCATCCGAATTCGCGTAATAATAGCCAGTAGCGCCACTGTTTTCAGTTAGATTTGTCCAATCTAGTCTATTACCACGGGCTATAGCAGTATTTGAAGTGGATACCAACTTCTCATCCAACCAGAACTTATAGTAATCTATACTCACTGTTAAATCTTCCATTGGCATACCACTTGCACCAATATTAAGAATCTCAGCATTAGAGTTCTGTCCGCCATTGATACCGCCGAGAATATAATTTGCTACTACACCATGAGTCTGGTCTTCATATAGAGGAATCCAGGCTTCCTGATTACCTGTATCATCTATTTCTTCACCTGAATAATGGGTATAACCTAATCTCAGCATAGGCTCCCATGTTATCTCGCTTAATGTATAATTAGCAGCCAGCTGAAAGGCATAAGCCTCCTGATCTCTCTTGATTGAAGATATTTTATCAAAATCACCACGCTGCCAAGCAACTTCACCAAGTATATTCAGGTTCTCTGCCGGTGTCATACTTCCTCTTACACCAAATGTATTAATCGTATGGCCCGGAGTATTCGTATCAGCTGTCTCACCAGCTGCACGACCAAAGCTTACTTCACTATCATCTCTATTTAAGAACCAATATGCTTCTGCTTCTGCATCATAGTTGTCAAACATGTAAGCCACATTTACGCCATAAAGGTCCTCGTCATCCTTGGTAGTATTACTCTCATCCATCTTTGCAAATATCATATCGATGGTCCACGGATTGTAATCGAGAATTGTCCTTACAGCATCAAATGATTTACGTAAACTCATATCTGTTGCTGTAAGATTGGAATCTGCACTAGTCGTATTAGTATCTGGATCAGCAACAACAAAACCAGTGCCATACCTCAATTCTTGTCTACCAACTATGATAGTAAGAGGTGAATAAAAAGCTTCCTTTAACGTTACATTGGCGAGATCAATGTCTACGTTATCTCCGTCACCGGAAGTATTACTTTCTGTGCACCAATCCCATTCAGATAATAATCGTACAGTTGCCATTACATTATCAGTAAGGTCTGCATCTACTCTCACTCTTGCCTGTGTGTACAAGAAATTATTGTTGTCACTGTAAGTATCGGGCAAGGTCGAATCATACGTACTATTGTTTCTATTCGCTTGCATAAGATCATAGTCGTTACGATATACCCCAGCAGAATTCACATCTCCGCTTACCTTTACGTTTTGCACTTCTGCGAACGCAGGTAAAGCAAAGAGAGCGATTGCAGAGACTATGATGCATACTGTTAATAATCGCTTCATTTAGTTTTCCTCCTTAGTTAAATTCAATTACTTAATTTATTAGATTTTTTAGGGTTAACCTAAATAGTTATATCCTAAACCTTGAAGTTTATTGTATATCGCCATTTCTCTAACTGCTTCCGGCTTTTAAATTATCCCTCCTTTCTTCGCCTTGATTAAAGCTCGTTATGGCGGTATATCCGTTTTCCACTATTTGACTGAAAAGTATACCTTATATATATATTATTGTCAAGGTCTTATTTGTTTTTACTTTTCCACCTTCATTGGCCTTGATTTCGGGGAAATCGCTATAATAACGATGCTCTTCCTCCCATACGACTCAATTGTCACTATGCAGCTCTCTGATTCTTTTTCGTAATTCAGCATCCTTCGTTCGTATTCAATAATATTTATAGGGCTCCATTTATATAACGGCATCTGTTCCTTATAAAAGGAGACTGTTTGATCCGCATTCCTTGAGCCCAAATACTTTAATAGAGCGACCCTTGTCGCATCATTTTGGAACGCAAAAGATTCTGCATCCAGGATCTTAAAGCCGGCAGGGACAGGCACATCATTAAATCTCAATAAGGATGCAACATCCAAAGAACTCGCAGCAGTAGACCCGCTGCCATAAGTATGGCCCTTGGACATGGTTTCACAACCGGATAATAATATAGTAATCAGTAAACAGTTGACAGTTAATAATAAAATGGCTTTTCTATGCATAATAACAACCTCCGTGTTTCTATAAAGCTTACTACATTAGCCTCTTGATGTCAAGCAATCGGCATGCTAAATTTTCAGAATTCTTTAAAGATGCGGCTGCATCTTTTTTATCCAGTCCTGCTCCAAGTAAAATTTTATTTGCGAGGCCATTAGTAATCAAATCTCCAGGAGAATGCGAATCTGAATTAATAACAAGTTTAGCCCCTGCTGCTCGACTAACTTTTGCGACGTGACCATTTGTAAGACAATGGCCCTGCCGGGCGGAGATCTCAAGGCAGACTCCTTTACCAGCAGCCAGTTTTGCATCCTCTAAAGATATTAATCCTGGATGCGTCAGGATATCCGCACCTGAAAGTAATGCCGCTCTATTTGTCCCGGGAATAACAGGTTCATTGAGAGTCTCTCCATGTACCAAGACTAATTTCACACCTTTCGAACGGACAAATTTAACCGCAGCTTTTATGCTCTCAATCGGCATATGAGTAAGTTCGACCCCGGGGATTACTTTTATTTTCCAATTTTTATTTATATCCTTACATGCCTTTAAAAGCCCGCTAATAATAAACTCCATGTTTGAGGCATCTACATGGTCAGTTATACCTATAACTCTATACCCTTTCTCTTCTGCCCTACGTGCCAGTTCACTGGGCAGCAATAATCCATCACTCAACAAACTATGCGTATGCAAATCTATCATCGTATCTCCCCCTATTTCAATTCGCCTATTATACCAAAAGGTAGCTGGTTATACAAATACTTTAATTCGCAAGTAACTCCTCAGGCCAGTGGGTTTTTGAGGACGCAAATTTTCCCCAGCGAGAAAAATTTGCTCCGTTTTCTTCCTCGCTCGTCCCGACACTTTGGTGTCGGGACACCATGCCCGCTCGTAAGAAAAAGGCCTCAAAAACCCACTGGCCTGAGGAGTTATCCACAAACGTAAGCCCCCCTCAAAGATGCTTTACATCTACTCATTTTGATAAGTATAATTTTTGATATTTTTTAAGTTTATCTTTATATTTTTCCCATCACTCTATTCGTCCAACTTTCAAAGTCGGACACGGTAATAACTGGCGTCCCTAGGAGGATTCGAACCTCCGGCCCCAAGTTTAGGAAACTTGTGCTCTATCCATCTGAGCTATAGGGACGTTAGTATCTTTTCGGTCAGGGTGGCCTTCAAAAAGCCTCTTTATTTTGCGAAACAGCAAATTCTGCC
>JAHJHC010000020.1 GCA_018824145.1 Candidatus Omnitrophota bacterium
ATCCTTTGTAACAAGACCGCAAATATCTCTGCCGAATATACCGAATATAGGCCTTAACTTTTCAATAATACCTTTATGTAATATGAATAACTTTTCTTTAGTCCTCGAACGCATCTCAACCCAAGCGTTCAGATAAGAACGGGAGGCAAACCTCATTAATATCTCTGTAAAAAATAGCGCGCTACTTAAAAGGAGCAGAAAATAAAAAAAACTTGCTTGAAAAAGCCCCCTGGATGAGCTTAAAATACCTTTCACCATCCAGTAACTCGGCAAAAACGGCGAATATGACATGCGGAAATCGGGCAATATCTTATTTAATATAAAAATCTCCAGTGTCTGACTGGGTTCTTCAACTCTGATTTTTTTCATCGCTAAATATATAAAAAATACCGCACTTATTCCTATAAAAATCGTAATACCTTTTAATCTCTTCCTAGGCATAATCCTGGCTAGTAACAAGGTAAAACCCGAACCTATACTTGAGGCCAGTATTAAGAAAGGGATAAAGAGTAAAATCAAGAAAGGATATAACCGAACGTCGGCATTATTTGCCATACCAAAACTCATCATAAACGGGACCAAAAGCATCAAGAATGCCCATGAACTAAGCACAATTCCCTCAAGGAATTTATATCTAAAAATGTTAGTTTCATTGATTGGATATGTAAATAATAGCTCTGTGTCCTTTGAACGAAATAGAGTAGCATAGGCTATAATTGCATTACTAAATATCAGCATTAAAAAAAGCGCGAAATAAAACAGGAACAAAAGCCTCTCTGAGACTATAGACCCGACTCCGGGAAAATCCCTTATAAATAAAAATGCGCG
Source organism: Candidatus Omnitrophota bacterium (assembly GCA_018824145.1). GTDB lineage: Bacteria > Omnitrophota > Gorgyraeia > Gorgyraeales > Gorgyraeaceae > JAHJHC01. The sequence continues at coordinate 829 of JAHJHC010000020.1, forward strand.
ATAAGAGATAAGAAACTCTACAACTAAAAATATTATCGAGCATAATAAAACAAACGCTATTTTAAGATAGCTTTGCCTTTTCAGGGTGGAGATGCTATTACGGATAACATTAAACCATAATTTTAGAAATGGACTAATCATGTGAGTTTTAAAAATATCTCTTCAAGTTTTCCGTCTACCCCACTTGTCTTACGAAGCTCGTCTATAGTACCTATTGCAATAAGATTTCCATTATCAATTATTCCTACTCTATCGCAGACTTCTTCTGCTACAGACAATGTATGGGTAGACATAAATATACTAGTTCCATTCTGTACACTCTTTCTAAAAATATCCTTTACAAGATGCGAAGTTTTGGGGTCCAGGCCCACCATAGGTTCATCCACGACAATAACCTCCGGATCGTGAAGAAGACCTGCAGAGAGCACAAGCTTCTGGCGCATGCCATGCGAATATTCTTCTATTAACATATCGGCATACCCTTTTATATTAAAGGTTTCAAGGAGATCTTCTATTTTTTTATCCGTTTTTTTTTCATCCAGCAAATAAATCTCCGATACGAATCTTAAAAATTCGCGTCCGGTAAGTCTTTCATATAGATAAGGCATATCCGGAATGTAGCTTATGAAAGACTTTGCCTTTATATAATCTTTTTGTATATCATAACCGCAAATACGCGCTGACCCCCTCGTAGGTTTCAATAACCCTGCAAGTAATTTTATGGTGGTAGTCTTTCCCGCAGCATTAGGCCCTAAAAATCCGAAAAGTTCACCTTTTTTGACTTCCAGGCTCAGATTGTTTACAGCCATCTTTGAACCAAAATTTTTAGTAAGATTAGATATCTGTATCACTAATTAGCCTTCGTCCGCCTAAGGCGGACTCGGGAACTTATTTTGATGCTTGATAGTTGATACTTGATGCTGGTATTACATTACAAGCATCAAGCATCTAGGATCCAACATCAAACATTGGATTTCTACTATTTATAATCCACAATCCTAATCTCCAATTCTCCAATAATCCTGATAAGTTCCAGTTGTTCCTTAAGTCCGCCTTCCAAAAGTGGTATATGGAGTGCATCTGCAATTTCCTGGCCGAGGGTCGGGTCCATATTGATCCATTCTCCGACATAGACCTTTGGCCAGGCATGATAATAAAACGCATTGTCTAAATACACGACTCCTGCTACCATTTTCGTAGGGATACCTACTGAACGGGCTAGCGCTGTAAATAACACGGTGTGCTCATTGCAATCACCCTGCATGGTTCGCAAGACATCAAGGCTTGAGGGTATACTTAAAGCAGGGACCTTTCTAACATTATCATACACCCAATGCAATATCTTCTTAGATGCCGTCCAACTATCCTTTTCAGTATTGATAATCTCTCTAGCCAAACCTGCTATCCTTTCATCACTGGACTGGACAAAATCCTCTTCTCTTATTTCTTCTATGGGAAGAGCTAAAATATCTTCTTTAAGCGGCTCCTTATCTTTAAATATCTCTACAATCTCGCCTCCTTTATCTATCTTTAAATAAAAAACATCTCTGGGCTGTGCTATTTCCATATTAGAAGGCAATGCAAATTCTACAGCTAAGTCCTGACTACCAAACGATAAAGGATCTATATCCAACGCATGTTTCGGATCCTCTTTGTGCATTGTAAAACCAAGACCGGACTCTTCTTTCAAAATATCCCCATCCTTAGTCATCCAGGTCTTGGTCTTTATACCGGATGAATCTATCTCAAACACATAAGCCTGGTATTCTTTTTTATTAAATTCTAAATTTTCTATTCCGATATTTCTAATACTCACCCTGTTTGTGCCAAAACTAATGGGATTAAAAATCTCAAAGCTTATCTCTTTATTTATATCTAGTTTTTTGAATAAGAGAATAGGACTTACCGAATTAGATATCAAGGTATTCTGTTTTATCTTAAGGGATTTTACTTTAATATCTGCATCTGTTTTTATTACAAGATTTAATTCATCTGCCTTTACATCCCCGGATACCTCAAGTTTATACTCGCCGGACACAAGCCTATAATAAAAATTCTTCAATAAATAGGACTCGCTGAAGAATGAAGCCCCTTTCATCCTAACAAAGTTTTTTTCTCCCAACATATTAAGCCTTAAAAGCAGAGTCTCATTTATCCTGTATCCAGCTACGCCGTTATCAACGTCCTGAACTATAACAGTATTTGAAAAGCCTATTTTTCTGTCTTTAAAGTATATTCCCATCCACGATTCTCGGACGGGATAATCATTTGTAAGTTCTATTTCATATCCGGTGGGATTTGTTATAATAAGTGTGGGGAGAACCTCTCTATGGAACAATAGTCCCATCATGGTAAACCAGAAGATCGAGACAAAGGCGGTGTAGAATTTTTTCATCTAAATCTTTTAGCACGCGTTTTAAAAAAAAGCATTAAAGGCTCTATATAAGACTTATCGGTGGTTATCTCTATTGAATCCAGACCTATCGATCTAAAGGCCCTTTTGCGGCTCTCCACGAAAGATGTCTGCTTCTTAAGAAACTCTTTTCTAAAAAAATTATCTCCGGTATCTATATAGACAATCTCACCTGTTTCAGCATCTTCAAACTCTATAAGCCCTACATCAGGGAAAGTCCTCTCTCTAGGATCAGAGATAGCAATAGTGACAATATCGTGGCGTTTATTTAGAATCCTCAAACGCCTTTCATAGTCGGAATCCATAAAATCCGAAAGCAAAAAAATAACTGCTTTTTTCTTTAAAACTCTTCCCAAATATTCAAGGGCGCTATTTATATTGGTCTTCCTCCCTTTTGGCTCGTAATACAAAAGCTCTCTTATAACCCTCAACACATGAGATCTCCCTTTCTTGGGCGAAATAAACTTTTCCACATTATCTGTAAAGAGCAGGAGGCCTATTTTATCATTATTTTTAATTGCGCTAAATGCAAGAAGGGCGCCTAGTTCTGCCATTATCTCTTTTTTCATCTTTTCTCTTGTACCAAACTGGCCGGACCTGCTTATATCTGCCATCAATAAAACTGTCAATTCTCTTTCCTCAACAAACTTTTTCACGTATGGATGGCCTGTCCGGGCCGTGACATTCCAATCAATAGAACGGATATCATCACCTTGTACATATTCACGCACTTCATGGAATTCCATACCCCGGCCTTTAAATATAGACTCGTACTGCCCGGCAAAAACGTCATTGACAAGCCTGCCGGTCCGGATCTCGATTTGTTTGACCTTTTTTAAAATTTCTTTGGGGATCATAAAATAAAGTAAAAAGTTAAAAGTAAAAAGGCAAAACTATAAAGTTTTAAATTGCTATTTTTACTTTTGACTTTTCTATGGTACCTCTATCTCATCAAAAACCTTCTTTACTACATCTTCGCTTGTCATCTCTTCTGCCTCTGCCTCGTAAGTCACAATCACGCGATGCCGCAAGATATCCATACCAACAGTCTTTACATCTTCAGGCGTCACATATCCTCTACCTTGGATAAAGGCATTCGCTTTACTAGCTATATTTAAATATATTGAAGCCCTGGGAGAAGCGCCGTATGCAATAAAATTTTTTATGTCTATATTATATTCTTCAGGAGTTCTGGTAGCATAGACTAAATCTACTATATAATCCTTCACTTTATCATCCATGTAAATCTGTCCTGTGATATCTCTGGCTTTTATAATATCATCCAGAGATACAACACTCTTTACTTCAGCCGGCTCATGTCCTGCCATACGTTCCATAATTTCTTTTTCCTCTTTCTTATCAGGGTACTCTATCTTTATCTTTAACATAAAACGGTCTACCTGCGCTTCTGGAAGAGGATATGTCCCTTCCTGCTCTATTGGATTTTGAGTAGCAAGGACCAGGAATGGGTCATCCAATAGAAATGTATTGTCCCCTATCGTAACCTGTCGCTCCTGCATTGACTCTAAAAGTGCACTTTGCACCTTTGCGGGCGCCCTATTTATCTCGTCAGCAAGTATTAGATTTGAAAAGATGGGACCTTTTTTCGTAGTAAAAGTCCCGTCTTTAGGATTGTATATAAGCGTACCGATTAAATCTGCGGGCAGTAAATCAGGTGTAAATTGGATCCTCTGGAATTTAGTCTGAATGCATTTTGAGAGCGTCTTAACAGCCAGTGTCTTTGCTAATCCCGGCACACCCTCTATCAGTATATGTCCGTTAGCAAGTAGCGCTATCAAAAGTCTATCCATGAAATACCTCTGACCTACAATAACTTTAGATAACTCTGCCTTAAGCTGTTGTATAAAAAGACTTGCCTCTTTCACTTCTTGGTTTATCTTTTTTATATCCTGGCCATATTTAGGATTAAAATCCGGCATAAATTCCTCCTTTTTATTTAGCGGAAGCGTGCTATTGTATTGCCATATTCCTCAAAAGCTCAACCCGTTTTTGGACAGGCGGGTGTGTACTGAAAAGAGCTGCCAGCCCCTTACCTCGTAAAGGATTTACAATAAAAAGATGCGCAGTAGCATTATTCGCGTTCATAGGGTATACACCTGCACCCTTTTCTAATTTTAACAATGCATCAGCAAGACCTGTTGGACTCTTTGCTATGTAAGCCCCCCTTTTATCGGCGGCGTATTCCCGTGACCTCGATATTGCAAGTTGTACAAGCATTGCTGCTATGGGTGCAACTATAAGCATAAATAAATATCCAAATATATTACTGTCTCTACTCCGTCCTCCCCTTCCCCCAAATCCTCCGAATATAGCAGCCCATCTTGCCCAACTCGCCAGCATAGTAATAGCCCCAGCTATAGTCGCTGTAACCGTCATTATCAAGGTATCTCTATTTTTTATGTGTGACAACTCATGTGCTACGACACCTCTTAATTCTTCCCGATTTAAAAGGTTTAATATCCCCTGTGTCACACAAACCGCAGCATGTTTAGGATTGCGCCCTGTTGCAAATGCGTTCGGAGAGTTCTGCGGAGCTATATATACCTTTGGCATAGGTAACTTTGCATTAGATGCCAGCTCCCTCATTATATTATAGAGTTCAGGTACTTCGGCTGGTTCAACTTCTTTAGCACGATACATGCTAAGTACGATCCTATCACTGAACCAATATGCCCCTATATTCATAATAAAGGCAAACAAAAATGCATATGTGGCTCCTATCTGCCCTCCGAAATAGCCGCCTATCCATACAAAAAGCATGGTAAGCACAACCAATAAAAAACCTGTTTTTATATAATTCATTATATCTTCACCTCCAAAATGAAGATAGGCCCTTATTATTAGCTGGGGCCTATCTATTGATTAAAATCCTATTTTCTGCTTATTTCTTCTTCTCAGTATCTTCTTTTTTTGCCTTTGCAGAATCCTTTATCTCGCTTATCCCTGCAAACAATGCTGCAAGCCCGCCAAGAATAAGTACAGGAGGCACCGCGCCTTTTAAAAGCGCCTTAAAGTCCCACCACCAAGCAGCTAACCCCCATGTCCCAATTAATATACTTATTATAGCGCCAAGTAAAGTTATATACTTACCCATGTCTCCCTCCTTCAATACAACTAATTTCTATACCATCTAAAATAAATTTTGTCAATATCCTAACGATTAATATACTTCCCCAATTCAGCCCACGTCCTGGAACCGACTACTCCATCAGGATTAAGCCCTTTTGTCCTTTGAAATTCTTTTATCGCCTGCCTAGTCTTTGGCCCCATCTTGCCATCTACTGCACCAGGGTCAAAACCAGCATTCTTCAAAGCAGTTTGTACATCTTTTATAGTAGGCCTGAATTCCGTTAGAGAAGAACCTTTCTTTCCCGAAGATGCGGTCCTGACATCTACTTTGTAGCCACCTTTTAGCTCACGTTCTTCATTAACCCTTCTTATATCTTCTATCTGCCTCAAGGTAAGGGTATCTATATATCCGGTATTTTTAAGACCTATCGACTCCTGAAATTCTCTTATTGCCTTACGCGTCTTTTGTCCCATCCTGCCGTCTGTATTACCGGTTTCGTATCCCAGGCCATTAAGGACAACTTGAATCTCTTCTACAACAGGATTTACAATATCAATAGATCCTAAAACCTTCTCTTCCTCTTTTTGATACTGCACTGATTTAGGCACAATATTGCACCCTGAATTTAAAAATGTGACCATAAAAACAATCCATGCAACATAAATAATTCTATTCATAATATATCCTCCGACTCACATAATGACAAATACCAAAGCACAAATGACAAAATAAATTTAAAATTCAAATTCCAAAACAAAAGTTTTGTCATTTGTCATTTAACTCTTTTACCCTACCGTATCCTTATCCCCAGCAAATATGGTCAAAATCACAGAACCCGCACTTTTTCTTATCGCGCGCTGAAAGTTTCTCAAAATGCAAATCTTGAATACCTCTCCATGCATTCTTTATTATACCAACCATCTCATCTACCAGACAATCATTAAGTTCAACTTTAAATTCAGTCGGTTCGCCTTTTTTTATTCCATATTTTTGTATGTCATCTTTGGCAGACTCTACAAATACAACGACTCCGTGACTTACAAACGACGTTTTATCATTCCGGGACTTATCCCTCTCATACAAAAGTTTATAACATACCAACTGCCGCAGATAATCATCGCAAGATCCGTCCTCTAAGTTTTCGAATCTAAAGATACCCGGGGCATGTTTCCTGGGTTGCCCGGTTTTATAGTCTACTACCCTGAGAGACCTGCTTTTGTCGTCCTCTATTTCCAACTTATCGTATTTACCGGTAAATATAATACCGTCTATATTTATAGGCATACGATTCTCTAATCCTAAGGGTTTAATAGGATTTGAAGATATCTTATCAAAAAACTTTTTTAAATTCCCGAAATGCTCTATACAGCGTAGTTCTATACCCTTTTCAGGGGCTTGAAAATGCAATGCCTCTAAAAACCTATCTTTAAAAAACTGGTAATCAGGAAACCTATTTGTTCTCATATAATCTCTGTAAAGATATTCCAGGCCGCTATGGACTGCGTTTCCGAACATAAGACTCTCTTTTTTTGAAGACGGTAACATCAATACATTATCGTATAGGAATTTCCTTCTGCATCTCAAATAATTATTCAAACTAGTGGGATTCAAACTCAAATCCACGACAAGATCCTTCAAGACCTCTTCGGTGCCTATAAAAGGGTCTTCGAGGTCATTCTTTTCTAAAAATCTTCCCAATATGTCTTCCTCACCTGTAAAATCCATTTTAGTCTCGATACCTAATCGATGGATAAATGAACTCGATATCTTATCTTCCTCTGGGCTTGCCGTAAAAAGCACATTGCTTTTGGCGCGGCTTACGGCCACATAGAAAAGTCTTGTTTCATCATAATACCTAAGTTCTTTTATCTTCTCCTTACTGTCTACCTTCTCAATAGTCTTAAGTAATTCGGGCGGAAGAGGGATCTTATCTGGCACGGGCTTTATAGGCCAACTCTCACCCTGCAGGCAAAATGGTATGATTACGCTATGAAACTCTTGTCCTTTTGAGCCATGCGCTGTAAAAATCCTGACACCATCCTGCGTCATTGTAACCAATTCTCCCTGTATGGGAAGATTGTGCTCATTCCGTGTCCTTATCTCTTCAATAAAACTCTTGAGTGTAATACCTGGATTCGAAAGATCATATTGTTTCACCATATTTATAAAGGAGCAAAGAGAGCGCAATTCCCTGATTTTCATAATGTTATCTTTGTCATATTTTTCTAAAATATGCCTATAGATCCCTGCTTCTTTTATATATTCCATAAGGACTGTATGAACCGGTTTAAACAATGCGCTTTTCAAAAATCGCTCGATTACATTGGCTGCGCGTTCAAGAGGCACAGTTATATCCTTATCGTTAAAAAGCTCGGAAAGAAGCGTCACGTTTTCCTTATTCTTCTTTTTCTTATTCACCCTATTGATAAAATTCAATGTATCTCTATGTGGGACCTGAAAATAGTCAGATATGAGCAGCTTATATAAAATCCTGTCTCTTTCTCCAAAATCCTGAGACTCTACACTTGCAAATTCCAGGATATCAAGCAGTTGCCTTACACGCACCTCGGACCTAATATCTTCTTTACCGTCCGTAGCATAAGGGATACCTGCCTGAAGGAATGCATCAATAAGCCTTAAAATCAAACTCCTCTTTCTCACTAAAACAGCGATATTGTTATATGGGAATTTTTTCTCTTCGGCACTCAACTCCTTTGAAGAAATTATCTCCTGCCTTAATTCTTTTATTTTCTTGACTAAAAAACACACCTCTTCTTCATCAGTAGTAAATTCCCTATACTCTATGGATTTATTCTTAAAATCCCGCCTGGGAAGCAGGGTTTTCTCCTCTGTCCTTTCGACCTCGGGAAGTTCATTTATAAGATTTCGAGAAAGATCTATGATCTCTTTTGTCGAACGATAGTTATTTTTAAGCGAAATTGTCTTAAGCTCTTTGAATTCCTTCTTTAATTCCTTGAAATTGGCGATACTTGCGCCCTGGAACCTGTAGATAGACTGGTCATCATCTCCTACGCAGCAAAGATTAGAGTGTGAGCCTTCTATAAGTGAAAACAAAAATTTTAACTGCGCACCATTTGTATCCTGGAATTCATCCACCATTAAATATTTAAACTGTTCCTGATATCTTTTTTTAAGTAGCACCTCTTTATTAAAGGCATCCTTAGCAATCATAATCATGTCGTCATAATCGTACCTGCCGCGTTCATCGAAAATCTGTCTATTACTACCCTCTTTAAGCCTTTCATACTGCTCATAGACAACAGCCAATGCCTTGATCCTAGGGATATGTTTTTCTTCGACGTATACATCATCTCTTTTTAATTTCTTTACATATTTCAAAAACTCTTCAGGAGCAATCCCTTCCCTTTTTAACTCACTAATCCGTTTCCGTATATCCTTAACATAGGTATATGGGGCATTAAAAGGCCTGATTTCAGAAAGCCCTTTAGAATGGTCAAGTATATACTCTATTGCCTTTAGGTTTTCTATATCTGTAATCTGGATCCTCTCCCGGATGTAATTACTCGCCTCTTCTGAATCCAAGATCATGGAATTTGAAAAACTGTGAAAGGTACACACACGGACATCATAACCCTTGGCCCCGATTATCCTAGCAAGGCGCTCTTTCATTGCCTTTGCCGCGGCATTTGTATAGGTAAGTATCAAGATGTTCTCAGGTAAGGCCTTGTTTTTGCGGATGATATTTGCAGCCCGGACAGAAAGGAGCTGGGTCTTGCCTGTCCCAGGCCCAGCTAGAACAAGCACCGGTCCCTCTATGGTATCTACTGCGACTTTTTGCTCTTTATTAAGCTCTTTATAAAATTGCTCAAAACTCGACATGATTTCCTCTATATAGTCATTATTTTAACGCATCTACTACATATGTCAAGTAGTGCCTGAGAAATCGTATTGTTTGCTACCTAATTTTTTCGCTTCTTTTGGGCAAACGGTACAGGGACACTTTTAATCTTGAAAAAGGGGACAGGTGGGTAGCTAAAATCGCAAACGGTACAAAATGCACATCATTTGACATATTACCCTTCTATATGTATAATTTTCTATATATGCGAAAAAAACGGGACATTTGGAAATCAAAATTTGGGATTATAATGGCTGTTGCCGGAAGTGCAGTGGGACTTGGTAATTTCCTGCGCTTCCCAGTGCAGGCTGCCCAGAATGGCGGGGGTGCATTTATTATACCGTATTTCATATCTCTTTTGCTTCTGGGCATCCCCCTTATGTGGATAGAATGGACTGTTGGGAGGTTCGGCGGAGGATTCGGTCACGGTACTGCACCTGGGATCTTCCATACCATGTGGGAAAAGAATAGATTCATCAAATATTTTGGTGTAATAGGCATATTCGGCCCTCTTGTTATCTTTATCTACTATAATTACATAGCATCGTGGACCCTTGCCTATGCGGTCTTTTCAGCAGTGGGAAAATACGGGCCAGCTACTGATCAGGAAAGCATGCTTTCGCTTCTAAGAGGATTTCAAGGCATTGAAAAAAATCACTATTTCTCTAGCCTGCAGTATGCGTATCTATTTTTTCTCATAACATTCGCAGTCAATATCTTTATTATCTATAAAGGCATATCCGGAGGTATTGAGAAACTATGCAAAATCGCAATGCCTACACTTTTTGTATTCGGCATAATAATAGCAGTCAGGGTATTAACGCTAGGTACCCCTGATCCATCAAAGCCCGGATGGAACATATTAAACGGTTTAGGATTTTTATGGAACCCTGACTTTACTGCTTTAAAGGATGCAAAGGTATGGCTTGCAGCAGCCGGACAGATATTCTTCACGCTCAGCGTAGGTATAGGTGTAATATTAACCTATGCAAGTTATCTTAAAAAAACTGATGATATTGCACTCTCAGGCCTGACTGCTGCGAGCACTAATGAATTTGCAGAAATCATAATAGGCTCTTCTATTGTGATACCTGCTGCATATGTCTTCTTTGGGCCAAGCCAGATACAGAATATAGCAGCCGGCGGTGCCTTTAATCTGGGATTTATAACAATGCCGCTTATATTCCAGAAGATAGCCCTTAGTGCATTTTTCGGTTGCCTCTGGTTCTCGCTACTATTCCTGGCAGGCATCACGTCTTCTGTTTCACTCGCTCAACCAACCATTGCATTTCTCGAAGATGAGTTCAATATATCAAAAAAGAAGGCAGTCCTCATTTTTGGTATAGCCTCTTTCCTACTCTGTCAGCCAGCTATATTTTTCCTCAAGCACGGTGTGGTAAACGAGCTGGACTTCTGGGGTGGTACATTTTGCCTAGTGCTTTTCGCTACAGTGGAAACCGTACTCTTTGGCTGGATATTCGGCATAGAAAAGGCCTGGGAGGAAATCCATCATGGGGCAGATATGAAAATCCCTAATATTTACAAATTTATAATAAAATATATAACGCCGTTATTCCTATTTTTTATTCTGACTTTCTGGTTTATTCAACAAGGTATCCCTGCGATATTGATGAAAGGTGTAAGCGAAAGCGATAAGCCATATATATTAGGCACAAGGCTCATGCTTTTAGGAATGTTTCTACCATTGGTAATTTTAGTAAAGGTTGCCTGGCAGAAACGAAAACCAATGCGGGTAAGAAAAAAGAAATGAATCTCTTGGGCTGGATATTCTTCAGTATATCCTGGATAAGTATAATAATTTTAACTATATTCTGCTTCCGCAGGATCCTGTCTAAAAAGTCTTGATTGAGATCACTCTATAATAATCGCCTCAACAGGACACTCGTCTTTCGACTGCCTACAATCATCTTCTTTTTCAGAAGGAACGTTTTCTTTTATTACGATTGCCTTATCCTCTTTCATCTCAAAAACCTCTGGGCATGTATTCACGCACAAACCACAACCAACACATAATTCCGCATCTACCTTAACCTTCATGTCTTACCTCCTCTCCAAATCTTAAAATAAACTCCCTAAACATGCGGTCCTGCATGTCAAAATTACCGGCCGCGTCTCTCTTTATGATACGTTTTTCATCCAATCTATAAAGAAAATTCTTTATATTAGCAATAGGAAATTTTTTAGCGTATTTCCCGACTATCATCATTGTCCTGAAATCTTTTATTGAAAGAGGCCTCTTCTCCTCGGCTAATATTTTCAATAACTCCCTTTCTCTATCACTTGCCTTGGAAAATAACGATTGAAAATAATCTTTTCCCAGTTCCTTCAAAGTATTATTCAATGCACTATCCCAGGTATCAGGGCTTACCATCCTTTCTATCTGACCATCATAAAGGTGGCTTGACAACAGCTGCACCTCATAAGGATGGCCGTCTGTATATTCAAAAATCCTCTCTTTAACAAGACCATTAAAATCCACCCCTGTATCTTCCAGCGTCTTATCTACGGTATTTATAACATCGTCCTTATTTAAATTTCCTACATTCAACCGCTTCCTGAAAAATCTGCCGACAGGGTTATGTTTGTCCAAAAAATCCGACCAGCCAGCCGGCGTAGAAGAAAGTATAAATAAAAACCTTGTATTGTGGATTATCTCGTCCTTACTCAACACTGCTCTAAGGATATCAATTGTAGAAGAGACAGGTAAAATATTCTGTAAATCATCCAATAGGACCACTGCTAATTTTGCGTCCAATGCCTCCCAGAGCTCTAATAGAAATTTTGTAAATTGAGTCTGTGCCTGTAAAAAAGACTTTTTCTTCGAAAATAGATTCAAAAATCTTTCTGAATCCATACCGAGTCTTGGAAAACCCGTAAGCATCTCTTCGGCAATAAGATAGATAGCATCCAAAGGTTTACTCTTCTCGGTAAACCTAGAGATGGAACAAAAACATGCAGGATATCCGTTCTCTTGCGCTATCCTCCTGAATTGCTTCAATAGAGACGTTTTTCCTATCCCCCATTCCCCAAGCACTACTAAATGGTTAGGCCTTATTGATATCGCATCATCCAGAGTGGATTTGAATAGAGACACCTCGTCGTCTCTTCCACCAAAGATCCGCGGTTCCCATCCAGACTGTGGAGTAAAAGGATTAGGCTTTATCATCATACAAATATTTACTTTATCCAAAACCTGTGTTAAATTATAGCTATGATTATAAAACTAGACAAAGATATTATCAAGTCTTATTTTGAAGATCAATCAGGGCTCTTAGGCGGAAATGCAGATAAAGTAATATTCCCTGAAAATGAAAAAGATGTAACCAATATATTGCAGGATGCTGCATCTAAAAAAGAGCCTATAACAATCTCAGGAAGCGGAACAGGCGTAACAGGTGCCAGGGTCCCGTTCGGCGGAACAATACTTGCTACAGATTCCCTTAATAAAATCATCGATATTGATGAAGAAAACCTTTTTGCGACTCTAGAGCCAGGGGTAAGATTACAAGAACTGCAGGAGCTCCTTTATCAAAAAGGCCTTATGTACCCGCCTGAACCCACTGAGCAAAACGCATTCATAGGAGGAACCATCTCTACAAATGCATCCGGCGCGAAAGGTTTTAAATACGGGCCGACCCGCAATTATATAAAAAGGTTGAAAATTATCCTCTCTACAGGAGATATCTTAGATATTAAACGCGGAACTCTATTTATCAATAAAAGGAATCCCTTTTCTCTGAAACTAAAAGATAAAGATATAAAAATAAAAATCCCTAACTATTTAATGCCGGAGATAAAAAGTGCTGCAGGGTATTATATAAAAGATAATATGGACCTTATAGACCTCTTTATCGGACAAGAAGGGACACTCGGTCTTATTATGGAATCGGATTTAGTGCTTGCCAAAAGGCCCGAAAGGACAATGAGCTTTTTCAGTTTTTTTACCTCTGAAAGAGATGCCCTCGATTTTGTAAAAGTCGCGAAATCCAAACAGGCTATCTCCCTGGAATATATGGACGCCAACTCTTTGGGCCTCTTACGTCACAAATTCTCAAATATACCCAAAAATGCAACGGCCATGGTATATTTTGAGCAGGATTACAAAAAAGACGAGGAGAAATCTTTATTGGATTCATGGGTGAAGCTACTTGAAAAACATAAAGCATCTATAGAAGAGTCTTATTTTGCAGACAGAGATAAAGAAAGGGAGAAACTAAAAGAATTAAGGCACGCCCTGCCTGAAATGATAAACGAAATCGTGAAACGAAATAAACTCCCAAAAGTCGGGACAGATATAGCTGTGCCGGAATATAACTTTTCTGAGATGTTCACCTTTTACAAAGAAAAATTAGGTTCCTCAGGGATCGACTTTGTAATATTCGGCCACATAGGAGAAAGCCATTTACATGTAAACATGCTTCCTAAGTCCGAAGAAGAATTTATAAAAAGCCGCTCTGTGTACACGGATTTCGTAAAAAAGGCTGTGAGTCTAGGAGGGACTGTTTCGGCGGAACATGGCATAGGAAAATTAAAACATGCCTATCTTGAAGTAATGTACGGAAAGAAAAACCTTGAGCAAATGGCTATGCTCAAAAGATCCCTGGACCCCGCCTGCATACTAGGTCTTGATAACATATTTCCGAAAGAACTCTTAAAATGAAAACGATTATCGCCGTCCCTGATTTTACACGTAAAGCCCATCTTGGGAAAATACTGCCTGATATATTAAAAAAGCTAAACAAAGAAAATATACCCACTAATAAAATAGAAATAATAATAGCCACAGGCCTACATAGGCCCCCTACAAAAAAAGAACTAAAAGACAATTTAGGGGATATTGCAAACAAAGTAAAAGTATCCATCCATAACTACAGAAAAAATTCCGTGACATATTTTGGCAGGTCAAAAAAAGGCATACCCATATATCTAAATAAAAAAATAAAAAATGCTGATTCGATTATAACTGTGGGTGTCGTAGAGCCGCACTTATACGCAGGTTATAGCGGCGGCACAAAAGTAGTGGCAATAGGCCTTGCAGGTGAAAAGACAATAAATGCCACCCACCACCCCAGATTCCTGGATCATCCCGGCACAAGCATTTGTTCGGTCAAACAAAACCCATTCAGAGATTTTATACAGGAAGCAACCTCATCACTCCCTATCAAATACTCTATAAACATAATAAATGATAAAAACGGCAGGCTGTTAAAGATATTCCGACAAGATGCCGCATATTCTTTTATAAATGCACTCAAATATTCCCGGAAGACATTCGAGAGAAAAATAAAAAATAATTTTGATGTCGTAATATGTGGTATACCCAAGGAAAAATCCATAAATATGTATCAGGCATCCCGGGCATTTAATTATATAGTAAATACAAGGAAAAATATCCTGAAAACTAATTCTCTTATCCTAGTAAAAGCTGGCTTAAAAGAGGGCTTCGGAAAAGGTCTTGGAGAAAAACGTTTCATGAGAAAAATAGTCAAGATGAAAGACCCGAATAAAATGATAACTTATATCAAAAGAAAAGGTTGCCTCGCAGGAGAGCACCGAGCGTATATGGTTGCAAAGGCAATGTTAAAAGCAAGATTAGGATTTATTTCAGAGAAAGCTGAGGTCTATAAAAATAAAAACCTCCCTTTTTTATTTTTTAAAAATTCGAAGGAAGCTGATTCTTTTATAAAACGCTACTTCAAAACCAAACCAAAGATATACTATCTAAAGAATGCCTTCGATACTATCCTAGTGAAATCAACCTGATTCCCTGTAATATGTCACGTCTACCGCCAAGCAGCAGGTCTTGGGGCTTTTTTTCTGCGAGCGGGCATGGTGTCTTTTTGGCAAGGGCACAGAGGCCTACGGCACTGGAATAATTTTGCCGTCCGCTACGGTTTACGGCTCGCTTCTGTGATACCCTATCGTCTGAATACATGATCGAAGCTCGCCGTAATTCCTTGCGGACTTTTGCCAAAATTTTCCTAATGTGCCTACGACCTCTGTGCCCTTGCCAAAAAGACGAGCGAGCAGAAAAACAGAGCAAAATTTTCTCGCTGGGGAAATTTTGCGTCCCCAAGACCTGCTGCTTGGCGGTAGAAACTGCATAATCATCCTAAAAATCATAACTTATACTAACAGCTACTTCTTCGCCGTCAAAAAATGTCCCTTCTAAATTCAACTTTAACTCTTCATTTAACCAGTAATCCAGGCCTATAATCAGGCCGTAATTATGCTCTGCCTTTATACGCTTTCTATTCATTTCATTCGTCTTTTTTATAAAATCGAGCGTCCCATATCTTACACCCAAATACGGGACAAGGTCCTTTATATCTTTCGAGACAATTACAGAGGCCTGCCACTCATCTATTATTGCCTCATTTTTATCGCCACCCTGATTCTTTGCCTCCGGATGCACACTTATGTGCTGAAATCCTACTACGTTCTTCACGCCCCACTCTTGGTTTTCATATCCCCTTATCCTGAAACCATACCCGCCGGCAAAATTAGTCCTGTAACTCAAATCATCCGCACCAGTTCTATCCCAATCCACATCCCCGACACCTATCTTCCCGTCAAATGAAAGCCATGAAAAAACACCGTAAGAGAGTGTAAAAAAATATCTATCTCCGTTTGTCCCGCCCTCGTCATTATCCAAGTCTCTATCTATAATAAAACTGCCTTCTAAACCAGAGATCCAATGGCGACCCTCAGGCATATGTGTCCCATATGCCGGCGCAGCATAGGAAACCGAGGCAAACAAAATTACTAGTATAAATATGCTACATAAAAATAGATTCCTATAAAACATAATCTGTTCCTATTTTTACATTGCGTTTTCTGCTAATAGGTTAAGGTCTTGCCATAACTTCTTACTCTTTAAGACTACGACTATCACCTTACGCCATCTATTATACTGAATATACCCGGCAAAGCAATGTCCTGCCTTCTTAGTATAACCTGTCTTACCCAAAACCAAATACGGTGTATCCTTCCATAAACTCTTATTATGGTTCTTTAATTTTATCCGTCTGCCGCTAGTAAGTTCTTCTATCTCTCCGTATTTCATTTTTATAATATCAACAAAGTTTCTATTCTTCATTGCCTCGCGTACGATAAGAGATAAATCGTATGCGGTAGAATATTGACCTTCTTGAGGAAGCCCGTTCGAGTTTCTAAAATTTGAATCCTTCGCCTTTATCTCCCTGGCCATTTCATTCATCATCTCCACAAAATTCCCTTCTGAAGATGCGACTCCTTCAGCCAAGGCAACACTGGCATCATTTCCGGAATTCAAAAGAAGCGCCTTAAGTAAATCTTTTACAATATAGACCTCTCCTTCTTTAATATATACCTTTGATGGCTCCATGGAACTGGCAAATTTACTGACCATTACCTTCTTCTTAAGATGAAAGTTTTTCAAAACCACAAGTGCCGTCATTATCTTTACAGTACTTGCGGGGGAGAGCCTATTTTGCGGATTTTTAGAATATATGACCTTCTTAGTCCACGGGTCCATAAGTATTACAGCGTCTGCGCTAAGAGGGATATTTTCTTTCGGAGACCCAAAGATACTTAAAAAGAAAAACGGTATTAAAAAAAAATGTCTATATAACGGCATTATTGATCCGGGTGCATTCGGCGTGTATCCTTTGTAACGTCTTCTAGTGCAGTCTTTGCACTGCGTAATTGGGTAGCAAGACTATTGGTTATTACAAGATGTTTATAGGAAAGCAGCGCAAAGGCCATATTCGAAAGGGCTAGCAACAATAAAAAAATATCTACTTTTGTCTTGAATAAAAAATACACAAGAAAGAATACACCCAGTATAATCAAATAGGTATTAACTCTTCTGACTACCTCGATAAACATCTCTTCATATGTCATATTTTTCATATCTAATCTCCTGAATTAAACTTATTTGTAATTGGCATACGTCTATCTTTTCCAAATGCGCGCGGTGTAATCTTTATCCCTGGCGGCGACTGACGCCTTTTATATTCATTAATATCTATCATTCTTAAAATCCCCTTAACTATACCTTTATTCCTGACTTTCTTTACGATATCACTAAAGGCCTTATCTTTTTCAATATACAGGTCGATAATCTCATCAAGCATTTCATAAGAAGGCAGGCTATCCTGGTCTTTCTGATTCGGTCTTAACTCTGCTGACGGAGGCCTTTTAAAAATAGCCTTCGGTATAATCTCTTTCCCTTCTATCTTATTTATAAATCTTGCTAATTCATAAACAAGATTTTTAGGTACATCTTTAACTACTGCAAAACCACCTGCCATATCACCATATAGAGTACAGTATCCTACGCTGGTTTCACTTTTATTCCCTGTATTAAGAACAAGATAGCCGAATTTATTCGAAAAGGCCATTAGAATATTACCCCTGATCCTTGCCTGCATATTCTCTTCTGTTATATCAGCTTTCATGCCGGTAAAGTGAATAGCCAAAGTATTATTATACTCATCAAAAATACTATCTATAGGAATCCTCACAAATCTTATGCCAAGATTTCTGGAAAGATGCTCTGCATCATCCTGTGTACCTTTCGAAGAATACTGTGAGGGCATAGAGACGGCTAATACATTAGCCCTTCCGAGTGCTTTAACAGCGATACAAGCGACCAATGCAGAATCTATGCCTCCTGAAAGACCAAAGGTGACCTTACTAAAATTGTTCTTCCTTGCATAATCACGGACGCCCAGGACAAGGGCATAGTAGACTTCTTCAATCCTATCCATTTCTTTAACTGACACCCCTCCAGGCAAATCTTTTCTCTCTTCTTTAGTTTTATAAGGGATGTCTATGATTCTTGTCTTTCCTTTTATCCTTGGTGTTCTTTTAGCATCGATCGGCAAATCAACCATTAATAAATCTTCTTCAAAGGCCTTGGCCTTTGCAATAAGTTTACCTCTTTTGTCAAATATTAAACTCCTGCCGTCAAACACCAACTCGTCCTGACCGCCTATAAGATTACAATATAAAACAGGGATTTTTAATCTATTCGCCTTTCCGATTAAAACTCTTTGTCTTTCCTTAATCTTGCCCATGCAGTAAGGAGAGGCTGAAATATTAACCATAAAGTGCGCGCTATGCATAGAGCGTTCCGCTATATAATCTGCCGGATTCCATATATCTTCACATATATTTACAACAAAAGAAAAACCTTTAGTTTTAAGAACGCGGTTGCTATCACCTGGGACAAAATATCTCTTCTCATCAAACACCCCATAGTTAGGCAGGTGCATTTTATGGTATATATAGAAAATCTTTCTATTGCTAATAACAGCAGCGCTATTATAAATAGAGTTACCTTTCCTATCTACAAACCCCACTATTGCTATTATATCCTCCGTTAGAATTCTAATCTTATCTATACACCTAAGATTTTCTTTTATGAAATTAGGCCTCAGGAGTAAATCTTCCGGCGGATAACCGGTTACGGCAAGTTCCGGGAATATAATTAGATCTGCATTGTTATGGACTGCCTGGCCCATGCAGAATAATATCTTTTCTGTATTCCCTCTAAGGTCCCCTACTGTTGTATTTATCTGTGATACTGCAACTCTTGCTTTATTCATAAATTTCATCCCATGTTATGAGTTCCAGATATATTTAAGACAAATTTTATCATAACTATGAAAAATAGGCAAATATTGTGGGTGCTTATTTTAATCTCTTTTATTATACCACAAATCTCTGTATAATATCTCTATGTTTAAAGCAGGCAAAGTTGCCATACTCGGAAGGTCAAATGTCGGCAAATCCACACTCCTGAATGTCCTAATAAAGGAAAAACTCTGCATTGTCTCTAAAAAACCTGGGACAACACGGGATAATATACAAGGCATACTATCCGGGAAAGATTTTCAGATTGTATTTATCGATACCCCGGGTATGCATAGGCCCAAGAATCTGCTTGGAAGTTCAATGGTAAAAAGGGCATCATCGACCATATTGGAATCAGACCTTGTGCTTTTGTTGGTCGACGCATATGGCGGGATAACTTCAGAAGACGAAAAAATATTCCAAAGGCTTCCTACGGAAAAAATAAATTTCTTAATCATAAATAAAATAGATCGAATCCAAAAACACCGGATACTCCCTATTATTAAAAAGGCCCAACAATTCCCTTTCAAGGAAATTATCCCGATATCAGCCTCTAAAAAAGACGGCACAGACATCGTCTTCAAAAAGATACTGGAGAATCTTCCTGAAGGATATCCGATATTCCCTGAAGACCAGTTAAGTGACAAAAATGAAAAATTCTTTGTCGGAGAAATCGTAAGAGAAAATATCCTGAGATTGACGCGTCAAGAAATACCCCATTCCATAGCCGTAACTATTGAGGAGATGAAGGAAAAGAAAGATAAATCAAATCAGAGGATTTATTATATAAGAGCAAATATCTGCGTGGAAAGAAAAAGTCAAAAATCTATCGTCATTGGTAAAAAAGGCCAGATGCTAAAAAAGATAGGGGAACATTCAAGGAAAGAAATAGAAAACTTCCTTAATACACACGTCTTTTTAGACCTATGGGTAAAACTTTGCGAAAATTGGCGTAAAGATCCATATATGTTAAAAAACCTTGGCTATTAATCCAATCCATGCGCAGCCAGCAATTCCTTATTCCCAAAGATTTTTTCTGTAGTATCAAAAGCTATTAACTTACCCTGGTCCATTATAGCTACTTTACTGCATATAGATAAAACCATGTTCATGTCATGAGTCGCTATAATCTTCGTGATATTCATATCTTTTAGTAAATTTATAAATTCTTTCCTGTGTTTCAGATCCAGATTCCCGGTCGGTTCATCCAAAACCAAGATATCCGGCTCCATGGACATAATAGTTGCTAGACTCACTCTCTTTTTTTCTCCAAAGCTCAAATGATGACCAATCCTATCTTTATAATCTTCCATATCTACAAATTTGAGGGCAGAATCCACTTTTATCCTAACCCTATCTGAATCTAACCCCATATTTATAGGCCCAAATGCCACATCATCAAAAACAGTAGGCATAAAAAGCTGATCGTCAGGATCCTGAAACACTAATCCTACTCTCTGCCGGATCTTATCTAAATTCCTTTCATTAACAGGTAACTCACAAACTTTAACTGAACCATTACTAATCAAAATACCATTTAAGTGTAAGAGTAAAGTCGTTTTACCCGCACCATTTGGACCTATCATACCGATCGAGTCACCTTTAAATATATCGAGATTTATGTCTTTTAAAGCTACGGTACCATCCGGATATATATAACTCAGATTCTTTATCTCTATAATCTTTTGCATAACTAAACAAACTGGATCAATAGAAGGGTTGCAAAAATAGAAACTAAAAACATAATATCTCTAGGCACTATGCTAAAAGTATCAAGCGTTTTTATCTCCCCTTGAAATCCCCTGGCACACATTGCAAGATAGACCCTCTCTGCCCTTTCATATGAGCGGACAAAAAGCACCCCTGCAATATTTGATAACATCTTTACTGCAGATAATCCTTTTTTATTCTTAAACGCTCGACTTTTTTTTGCCCTTTGCATCCTTTGGGCCTCATCTATAATCAGAAATGAATATCTATACATGAAAGAGGCTATCATTATAAACAGCTTAGGTATTTTCAATTTCTCAAGGCTCTTCAACAAGCTTGTAAATTTTATACTCGAAGTAAGCAATATCATGCATAAAATAGACAGGTATGACTTTATAACTATAGCCCAAAAGAGAACAATCCCCTCACGAGTAAATTCTATCCTCAGGCTACCCAAAGTATAAGAAGCCAATACCTCTCCTCTCTTAATAAAAGGCACAAATACAGCTATTAAAACAACAAATGGGATTACTGCCAGTGTCTTTTTAAATATGAACGGAAAAGGTATCCTGGAAATAGCTATTAAAAATAATATTACCAATCCGTATAAAAGAAAAGATAGATATGAAAAAGGATTTGTTAAAACTATATATAGAATAAAAATAAAGAAAGTTATGACCTTTATTCTAGGATCTATCTTGTGAATAAAACTGTCAAGTCCTGCATATCTATCTATATATAAATGTTGCATTAGTCCTTTACCTTTTTATAATAACTGCCATCCCATAAGCAACACCAAATACAATCAATGTGCCAAAAATCCCTGCAAGACCAGTTGCAAAACTCTCATTGTCTATGCCAGGCCATGTATAATCAGGGATAGGGGATGTAAAGACAGGTTTTATCTCACCCTTTTCCAAAAAGCCTCTATCTTCAGCTACCTTCTCCAGACCATCGGGAGATGAGGAGGCAAAAGGTGATATAAAAAAAGCTAATATCAATGAAAACAAAATCCATAAAACAATATGTTTTTTACTCATTATCATTCTCCTTTACTATTATATATTAAATCAGGCCTTATTTTCAAAATAAAACTTACCACTAAAACTGAGATTATTGCCTCTCCTATTCCAATCAATATATGCACTAATGCCATTGCAGGGAGCACGACTTGCAAAGGAGAAGTACCTGAGATAGCCAATTCAACTGCACAAAAAACCGATGCCAGTACCACAGAAAGCCAGGATGCAACAGCTGTCCCTATAAGTACTCCTTTATTATTACCTATTATTCTTCGTATTGAATTATAAATAACATACCCACCCATACTACCAATAAAAGACATATTAAACATATTTGCGCCAAGGGCAGTCAAACCTCCGTCTTGAAATACAAGGCATTGGATACTCAAAACTACTGCAAGGACAACTGCACCTCCATAAGGCCCTAATAAAACTGCTGCTAGTACGCCGCCCAAAAGATGACCTGAAGTACCTGCTGCAATAGGAAAATTCAACATCTGTACTGCAAAGATAAATGCAGACATTACACCCATAAGAGGTATCATCTTTTCTCTTAATATCTTTGAGAGCTTTTTAATACAATACCCTATTCCTCCGATTGAAATTATCCATGTAGATACCCAAGTATTTGCTGACAAAAATCCGTCCGGTATATGCATTTCTACCTCCTAATACGTTTATAAATCTAACTGACCCTTTATGCCTACCACTGTAATAGTATTATTTCCATTTGATGCGTCATCTCCGTAAGGATTCCAGATTATTTGCAAGTCCGGAGTCAAAGTAAGGTGTTCATTGACACTATAATTATAATAAAGTTCTAGATGAGTTTCACAATTGGCTTCCAGATTAGTGCAGGCCTTCTTGTATTCATCCGACGGATAAATCCCTCCGATTGCAACTCCTAAAACATCTCTTTCTCTTTCCCACTTCCTTCCCGAAAGTTGAATACCCGCACTCCAGGCATGCTCTAAAGAAAAACTCTCTCCGTTAAGATATACATCCGGGTCCTGCCAGCCATACCTCAAGAAGCCTCCTAGACCATCAGTTATTTCTTGATCAAAACTTATACCAAATCCATAGGATGTCTCTTTTGTCCTTGTGGTGTCAGTCCACTTTGTATGTTCTCTATCACTCAACCAGCCTAAGATCCGATAGTTACCGGGGTGTTCCAATAAACCAGGTTTAAGATTTAATTGAAGGGCATAAAATCCGTCATCTGCGATATCTTCCAAATCACTATCCCCATCCATAATAAGAAAAGCTATTTCCATACAATCAAAAACCCCTAAATCAAAGTGTAGTCCGGCGGTATTATCGGGAAATTCTATAGTCGGTGAATTCCTAAAGAGCCTTCCTACAAATTGTGTGCATTCGTCATTAGCATATTCATTTGTATCTACTAAAACAGTCCCGTCAATCTTACCGGCCATAAGTGAGGCCTGGATATTTTCAAAAGTATGTTTATACCAGATTTCGGTTACCTCTACAGAGTTATCAGAATCGCCTGCGTCTCTATTTACATTTGAAAAGACTTTGAGTTCATCCTCTACACCTGTACCATCTGCTGCTTCAAGATGGAGATAAGCTAAATCCGAATCACTTAATTCCTTTTCGAACTCAATATCTACAGAATACGAAGCATCAGTTATATCTTCTCCTTTTCCAGATAAATCATCTCCGTTAGCATTATTAGTCCCCTGTATTACAAAGGTCGCACCTGCGCTAATATTCATTCCACTTAAAACATGCTTACCAAACTCCTCACTAGATATTTCCGCAAAACTTACTCGATTGACGAATGAAAGACTAAAACATAAAACTGCCAAAACCTTCTTAAACATGAACACCCCCTTTTCTTGTTACTTTTTCAAAAATCGTGCTACTGTTCGCCAAAAAAAATTAAACTTTAAAGCTCTTTTCCAAGGGTAGTTAAAGTCAGAGAGCCATGTTTTACACCTTTAACAGCCCGCAATTTATCTGAAAGTCTTTTAATCTTTTCCGATCTCCCTTTAACTATAATAACTTCTAAACAATTATGATGGTCCAGATGTGCATGTTGAGAGGCCACTATCATATCCTGGTACTCATGTTGTATGGCTACAATCAAATCCATAAGTTCTCTCTTATGATGGTCATACACAAGAGAAATCGCACCAGCCACTTCTTTTCCCTTTTTCCATTCATCCTCGACAAGGCTATTACGTATCAAATCTCTTATTGCTTCAGAGCGATTTGAATACTGCTTGTCAGTAATAAGGGCGTCAAAATCCTTAAGAAGGTTTTCATCTAATGATATGCCAAACCTCACCAATTCGGACATCCTCCCCCCCTCCTTTTGTGTTACTTTTTTTAAAATTATAACACGATTATCGGACTTGTCAATATCTTTTTATGTGAAATAAATATTTGAAAAGTTAGGTTACACTTTTAGTAGCACCTAGGCTAGCAGGTCTTGGGGACGTAAAATTGTACCAGCGTGGCAATTTTACTCTGTTTTTCTGCTCGCTCGTCTTTTTGCCAGAGGGCTAGGGCTGTCTGGCAC